>NZ_CAXIBN010000001.1:0-64061 GCF_964021735.1 uncultured Wocania sp.
GAAAATTCCTGCGGAATTTTCCGCTGGCAAGTATTTGTTTACTAAATTAGTTGCTTAAACACGCCACTAATCTTATACGTAAACGTTAAACGAACCTTTCAAAAAACGAGATAATTTTCAATTTAAAAAATTAAGACAGCAAATAATTACGTTAGGGATTGCAGTGGCATCCTTTTTAAATTTGATTGAGAAAAAACTATGGTGTAAACTGAAATTTGGTAGATTGCCACGTCCTTCGTCCTCGCAATGACGTTTAAAAAGATATTGCGGAAAGCCCGACCTGCCAACCCTAAGCAACTTGTGCTGAGCGAAGTCGAAGTAAGATAAAGGGCAGGATAGCACCCAAAATAATATGATAAGTAAATAACAATTTTATGGCAAAACGCAACAACGAACATATTAGCATACAAGACGCATTAAAAGAATTTGTTGAGACAAACAAACTAGAAAAAGGTTTGAATAAAGTTAATGTTGCCGATGCTTGGGCTAAACTTATGGGCAATGGTGTAAACAACTACACCACAACTGTAAATTTAGAGCGTGACACCCTTTATATACAACTAAGTTCGAGTGTATTAAGAGAAGAATTAAGTTACGGTAAACAAAAAATAATTGATATGCTTAATGAAGAATTAGGAAAAAACATTATTAAAAAACTGGTTTTAAGATAATTATATATTTTAATTTAATAGATTTTTTTTAATTAAAAGAAACAAGTTATTATAATTTGTATTATCTTTGATGCTTAATTATTTTAATACAAATACAATGAGTAAAGGTACCGTAAAATTCTTCAACGATTCAAAAGGTTTTGGATTTATCACTGAAGATGACAACAACAAAGAACATTTTGTACACATTTCAGGACTTATCGATGAAATTCGTGAAGGTGATGCAGTAGAATTCGATCTACAAGAAGGTAGAAAAGGATTAAACGCCGTAAACGTAAAAGTAATCTAAGAATATACTTTTAACAATTACAATTAAAAGTCTACCATTAATTTGGTAGACTTTTTTTGTTTATAGTGGTTTATAAATTAATTGGCACTACCTTTACAAAAATATATTAATTTAATAGTTTAAATAATGAGTAAAGGAACAGTAAAGTTTTTCAATGATTCTAAAGGATTTGGATTTATCACTGAAGACGACAACAACAAAGAGCATTTTGTACACATTTCTGGATTAATCGATGAAGTTCGTGAAGGTGATGCCGTAGAATTCGATTTACAAGAAGGTAAAAAAGGATTAAACGCAGTAAACGTAAAAGTAATCTAATACATATACTTTAATTTACAATTAAGAGCCTATCATTTATTTGATGGGCTTTTTTTGTGGTATAAAGTTTGTATACTTATTAATATTAATTTAATATATATAATACAATGAGTAAAGGAACAGTAAAATTCTTCAACGATTCTAAAGGATTCGGATTTATAACAGAAGAAGGTTCAAACAAAGAGCATTTTGTCCATATTTCTGGATTAATCGATGAAATTCGCGAAGGCGACTTAGTAGAATTTGATTTAGAGGAAGGCAGAAAAGGATTAAATGCCGTAAACGTAAAAGTAGTTTAGTTAAGAAAAGACAATCTGAGATAAAAAATCTCAGATGCTCTAATAAATTTGTCATTCCTGTGAAAACGGGAAACTATACTTTTTTTTAAACAAAAATCCCGCAACGATGTTGCGGGATTTTTTTATATTATTTTCTTAATGCTAATTAAAACATCTCTCTACCTGAGAAATGAAATGCGCCTTCAATAGCAGCGTTATCATCACTATCACTTCCGTGTACAGCATTTTCTCCTATAGAAGCTGCATATAATTTACGTATAGTCCCTTCGGCAGCATCAGCAGGATTTGTTGCACCAATTAAGGTTCTAAAATCTTCAACGGCGTTATCTTTTTCTAAAATAGCCGCTACAATTGGACCACGAGTCATATATTCAACTAACTCACCAAAAAACGGACGCTCGTTATGTATTGCATAAAATGCTTCAGCATCTGCTTTTGTCATTTGCGTTAATTTCATTGCTACTATTCTAAATCCCGAAGCTGAAATTTTTTCTAATATTGCGCCAATGTGTCCTTTTTCAACAGCATCTGGCTTAAGCATAGTAAATGTTCTGTTTGTTGCCATTATATATTTTTTATTTTCGTGCAAAAGTAATGTATTTCTAATTAAATACAAGTCTAACCAATTTTAAAAAATTGTATATTCGCTACCTATGACAAAAGAAGACATAAAGCACATAAAACAACTACTAGCTAAACAAAAAAATATAGTTATAGTACCGCATAAAAATCCTGATGGAGATGCTATTGGCTCTACGTTAGCTTTATATCATTACTTAATAAAACACAAGCATAATGCTACAGTTATGGTTCCTAATGATTATCCGACTTTTTTAAAATGGATACCAGGAAATGACCATATTTTAAAACATGATTCTCAAACCGAAGCTTGCGAAACACTTATCAAATCTGCCGATATTATTTTTACTTTAGATTTTAATGCGTTTCATAGAACAGGAAATATGGAAACTGTTTTAACAGAAAGTAAGGCTTTAAAAATCATGATAGATCATCATCAAGCACCAGACAATTATGCAACTTATATGTTTTCTGATGTAAGTATGAGTTCCACCTGCGAAATGATTTATCATTTTATAGACATGCTAGGAGATACAAGTCGTATCGATTCTAACATTGCTACTTGTATTTATGTTGGTATTATGACAGACACTGGTTCTTTTAGATTTCCTTCAACGACAAGTAAAACGCATCAAATTATTGCAAAACTGATTGAAAAAGGTGCAAATAATGCTGAAATTCATAATAATGTTTACGATACTAATAGCTACGAAAGATTGCAACTTTTGGGCTGTGCTTTAAGTAATTTAAAAGTTATTCCTGAGTCACGAACTGCTTATATAACACTTTCTCAAGATGAACTAAACATGTTCAATTATAAAAAAGGAGATACCGAAGGTGTTGTTAATTATGGTTTATCGTTAGAAAATATTGTTTTTGCAGCTATTTTTATTGAAGATAAACAAGAAGGTATTATAAAAATCTCATTACGATCAAAAGGTAACTTTTCTGTAAATGAATTTTCTCGTGTACATTTTAATGGTGGCGGACATACAAACGCTGCT
Source organism: uncultured Wocania sp. (assembly GCF_964021735.1). Classification (NCBI taxonomy): domain Bacteria; kingdom Pseudomonadati; phylum Bacteroidota; class Flavobacteriia; order Flavobacteriales; family Flavobacteriaceae; genus Wocania; species uncultured Wocania sp. Next base: position 3,161 of record NZ_CAXIBN010000001.1, read on the forward strand.
GGTGGACGAAGCGAATTATCTTTAAAAAACACTATAGAAAAATTTATTAGTATATTGCCTAGTTATAATAAAGCCCTAAATGATGACTAAACAATTAACCATAGTACTTGCGCTACTTTTTTTATTTAGTTGCAAAACTCCTGAAGCCAGAAAACCCATTTCGGTAAAAACAGGTTCTTTTATTGATGCTTCGGTAGAGCGAAACAAGCAATTAAACGCTAAAGAACAAGCTAGCATTCAAAAAGTTATGACACTTAAAAAGGATAACAATTACATAGCGTCAGAAAGTGGGTTTTGGTATTACTATAATACTAAAGCAGAAATCGATACATTAAGCACACCTAATTTTGGTGATATTATAACCTATAATTATAATATAAAAGACTTGAATGGCTCATTAATTTATTCGAAAGCAGATATTAAAACACAAACCTATGCCATGGATCAAGAAGAATTGTTTACTGGTTTACGTGAAGGTTTAAAACTTATGAAAACAGGCGAAACCGTTACTTTTTTATTCCCTTCTCAAAAAGCTTATGGCTATTATGGAGACCAAAATAAAATAGGTTCAAATACGCCCTTAATTTGCGAAGTAACCGTTAATTCAATTACCCAAAATCAATCCAATTAAATCATGCGAATTTTTAAATTTTTAGGCTTAGCTTTATTAATAAGCTTAACCTCTTGCAAAGCACAATACCCAGATCTTGAAGATGGTATGTATGCAGAATTTGTAACCACTAAAGGTGTTATGGTTGCGAAATTAAATTACAAAAAAACACCTATTACCGTTGCAAATTTTGTGTCGTTAGCAGAAGGCACGAATACCATGGTTGATAGTGCCTATAAAGAAAAAAAATTCTATAACGGACTTACTTTTCATCGGGTTATGGATAAATTCATGATTCAAGGCGGAGATCCTCTTGGAACAGGAGCTGGAAATCCTGGTTATAAGTTTAATGATGAATTTCACCCTGATTTAAAACATGATAAACCTGGTGTTTTATCAATGGCAAATTCAGGGCCAAACTCAAATGGAAGTCAATTTTTTATAACCGAAATTCCTAAACCTCATTTAGACAATGTCCATAGTGTTTTTGGTGAATTAGTCCTAGGTCTTGATATTCTTGACACGATTTCGAATGTAAAAGTTGGCTCAAGAAATAAACCAATCAAAGATGTTATTATCGAAGAATTAAATATTATTAGAAAAGGTAAAGACGCTAAAAAGTTTGATGCTCCAAAAATTTTCATTAATCATTTTGCAGAAATTGAGCACTTAGAAAAAGAAAAAGCTGCAAAAGCAGCCGCTATTTTAAAAGCTACTAAAGAAAAATTTAACAAACAGCAGGAAACTTCTATTACTTTACCTTCTGGTTTACAATACACAATTACAGAAAAAGGAACTGGAGAAAAGCTAAAAGAAACCGATAAAGTTTTAACGCATTATGCTGTTTATTTTGAAAACGGTAAACTACTAGAAACAAGCAGTTTAAAAATAGCAGAAGCTCTTGACGTGGTTAACGAAAAACGTAAACTTGCAGATAAATACGAACCCTTAACAGCTGATTTAAGCCCAAATGCAAGAATGATTTCAGGCTTTAAAGAAGGCTTACAACAGCTAAATGTTGGCGATAAAGCTACTTTATTTATACCATATCATTTGGCTTATGGCGAAGCAGGAAATAGAGGTATTCCACCAAGATCAAATATAATTTTTGAAGTAGAAATTTTAGAAATTGTTAAATAATCTCAAAAAAAGTATAGCAAACCTTATATTTACGCTGAAAAACAAAACCTATGCATTTTTTAAAATTTGATTGGAACCCAGTAACTGGCATTGATATAATTGGCAATTTTAAGCTTCATTTTTATAGCCTCATGTGGGTTATTGCTTTTGTTGCAGGTTGGTATATTATGAAGCGTATTTTTACTAAAGAAAAAGTATCGCTAACTTATTTAGACCCTCTCTTTATTTATACAGTTTTGGCAACTATGCTTGGTGCACGCTTAGGTCATGTTTTATTTTATCAGTCTGAATTAATAACCGAAGACTTTTTTAGCATTTTTCTTCCTTTTAAATTTAAAGGCGGCTTCGAGTTTACAGGTTTTCAAGGACTTGCAAGTCATGGTGCTGCCATTGGTATTATAATAGGTATGTATTTATATCGTAAAAAATACAACTACAAATCTTTACTTTGGATTTTAGACCGTGTAGTCATTTCAGTCGCTTCTGGTGCAGTTTTTATTAGAATTGGAAATTTTATAAATTCTGAAATTATTGGAAAAGTAACGGAGTCTAGTTTTGGTGTTCGGTTTATTCAAGATGAATATTATAAACGAGAAATCACTCAACTCACTGGTATTAAAGATATACAAAAAGCTTATGCAGCAGTAACTGATAATCCTCAATTTGCTGAATTATTAGAAGCTGTTCCGTACAGACATCCTGCACAATTATACGAATCATTTAGCTATGTTTTTGTATTTTTAATTTTATGGTATTTTTATTCTAAAACTTCTAAAAAAGACCAAACTGGTTTTCTTTTTGGATTGTTTTTAATTTTACTATGGACGATCCGTTTCTTTGTTGAACGTGTTAAAGAACCACAAGGTGACGAATATATTAACTGGTTTGGGTTAAATACTGGACAATGGTTAAGTATTCCGTTTATACTAATTGGTCTATATTTTATGTTTATTTATAAACCAAAAACGGCTACCAAATAAGATGTTTCTAAAGTCCTTAAAATTAATTTTAGTATTGCTTGTTTTATTATGTGCATTGTCTTGTAAAGACGATAAAAAAATAATTAAGCAAACTGAGGTTGTTTTTACAAAAGAAGGTGAACTCACGTTTTTTAAAACAACCACAGACTCAACAAAGGTGGTTATAGATATTGAAATTGCGAATACCGAATATGAAACCCAAACAGGTTTAATGTACCGCAGTTCTATGCAAAACAACCAAGGCATGCTGTTTGTTTTTGATGATGTTAGTGAGCGTTCTTTTTATATGAAGAACACCAAAATCCCGTTAGATTTAATTTTCATTAACGACAAAAAAATCATTGTAAGTTTTCAGAAAAATGCAAAACCCTTTGATGAAAGTTCTCTGCCATCAAATGCACCTGCAAAATATGTTTTAGAAGTTAATGCAGGCTTAATTGACACTTGGAAGCTTTCTGCTGGAGACAGTATAAGCTATACTAAGTGAAAACAGAATTTATAAATATCTCTCCTGTTTTACCATCATCACAAATTGATAGAGATGTAACTTGGTATATAAAAAACGTTGGTTTTACTTTAGTGCATAAAGATAATATGTATGCCGTTTTAAAACGAGATAAACTCTATATTCATTTACAATGGCATGCAGATACTGAAGATGACCCATTGCTTGGAGGCTCAGTGATTAAAATATTTGTAAAAAATATACAGCCTGTTTTTGAAGAGTTTGTAAAACGTGGCACTGTAAAAAAAGACAAACTAAGAATAAATACACCTTGGCGCACTAATGAATTTGGTTTTTATGATTTGAATAATAACGCTATTTTTTTTGTTGAAGATGTTTAATTCCTCTTCTTGATTAAGGCCTGTTTTTTTATAAAAAACCGATAAAATCATTTAACGTAATACGATAATATTTTTAAAAATATTTAACAAACCCCCTAAATTAATAACTTAATATTAGCATAACTATTCTCTAATGCTTTTTTTGTTTCCTCTTTATTAAGCCATTCAACTTTAGTAATACCTTCATTTTCTTGAGGGTAAAAATTTCCTTTAAAGCTCGTTTTCATTTCAAACCAATAGGTTATCTTTATTTTATAACGTCCGTTACGCTTAAAAATATGGTATGTAGTTTCTAAAGGTTTTGTAATCTCTAATCCGCTAACTCCAGTTTCTTCAGTAACTTCTCTAATAGCAGTTCTCTCAATGCTTTCGTTACCTTCGGTTTTTCCTTTAGGCAAATCCCATTTATCATTTCTGTAAATAAATAAAATATCGCCATTATCATTATAAACTTTTCCACCTCCCGCAATAACATTAGGTAACTTTTTAAGAAATCTTTTAAGCAGTTTATCCTCTTTTTTTCCAATAAGTCTAACCTCTTTAAGCTTTGTTCTGTTAAGTTTTCTAATTACTTTACCCATATCTACTGTTTTAAGTAAATAATTTTTAAAGCCATCTTCTTTTTCAACTTTAGTCGTTAAAATTAAAGGTTTATCGTTAACAAAAATTTTGTGCATAGTAGGTTTTACTTAACTATTTTGTTTTGGTAAAAATATCATTTTTAAGCACATTTCAACTATTGTTAAAAAAAATAATTTTATTCATCAATCTTCGGCTAAATAAAAATAAATTTATGTGTAATTTTACGCCTATGATTTTTAACAAACACACCGCTAGAAAAACCGCTGAGGTTTTATTACAAGTTAATGCTATAAAACTAAGCCCTAAAGAACCTTTTACATGGGCTTCTGGATGGAAATCACCAATTTATTGCGACAACAGAATTATATTATCCTTTCCTCCTATTCGTAACTATATTCGGGAAGTTATGGCTAAGCAAATTGAAAAACATTATGGCAAACCAGATGTTATTGCTGGTGTTGCTACTGGTGCTATTGGTATTGGTATTTTGGTTGCAGAATATTTAGGCTTACCTTTTATTTATGTAAGACCAGATGCTAAAGGGCACGGTCGCAAAAACCAAATTGAAGGTTTTATTGAAAGCGGACAGAATGTTGTAGTTGTTGAAGATTTAATTAGCACAGGTAAGAGTAGTTTAAATGCTGTAAAAGCTTTAAAAGAAGCCAATATTAATGTAAAAGGAATGGTTGCCATTTTTACTTATGGGTTTGATGTGGCTACCGAAAATTTTAAAAAAGAAAACATAAACCTTCATACCTTAAGCAATTACGAAAGTTTACTTGAGCAAGCTTTAGAAACTAATTATATATCTCAAAAAGAACTAGAAACTTTGTCTGAATGGAACACCAATCCTAGTGAATGGAACGCTAATTGATAACATAAGTATGTTGTTTAGTTGTAATGCTGTTAAGATGCACGACTAAATAGCGTAACGACAAACAAATTACAACAAATGAATTTAGAATCGCCCAAAATTAACGTTAATAAATCACCACAGGAGGTCTTTGATTTTTTATCTGATGTTAAAAACTTTGAATCTTTAATGCCAGAAAACATAAGTAAATTTGAAGTTTTAGATAACGACAAATTTCTTTTTGCTTTAAAAGGCATGCCCGAAATAATACTTAAAAAGAAAGAAGCTATTGCTCCAAACAAAATTGTTTTAGGTGCTGCTGGTGGTAAATTAGATTTTTCGCTTATTGGTAATATAATTGAAGTAGAAAATGACTCTAGCGAAGTGCAGTTAGAATTTACTGGCGACTTTAACCCTATGATGGCAATGATGATTAAAGGTCCAATAAGTAAATTTATTGAAACTCTGGCTACTAGTATTCCAAAGGCTATTTAGTACATTAAAGTAATTTCTTTAAGATCAAATTTCTTAACAATTTCGTCTTCTAAAAGCACTTGAAGTTTACCATATTTGGTAACACCCTTTATAAACCCAGAAAACAAATCACCTTCAGTGTTTTTAAATGTTGAAGGTTTATTTTTTCTAAATAAATTGGCCTCATATTCATTTTTAACAGCATCATATTCACCTTGCTGCAAAAGTTTGGAATATTCCTTAGTGTGCTTGATAATACGATGCAAAATTTCATCTAAATTATAATGTACTCCTGTAATGTTTTTTAAAGACGATGCTTGAGGAAGATTGTTAAACTCCGTCTGATTTACATTAATTCCAATACCAATAATTGTAGAATTAAGCTTGTTTTTTATGACATTTTCAATCAAAATCCCACAAACCTTCTTATCTACTGACAAAATGTCGTTAGGCCACTTAATACTTAAATGAGGGATATTTAAAGTTTTTAAAGTTTTTAAAATCGCCAAAGAAATAGCCATGCTAATATAAAAAGGAAACTCAACCTCATGCAAACGCAAATCCTTAAACATGCTAAAGATAAGGTTCTTACCCCTATCAGAATCCCAATTCGTACCCATTTGCCCACGACCATTTGTTTGGTATTCTGCAATAACAACAGTATAATCGGCAACATCTTCATTACAAATCATTTCTTTTAAAAAAGAATTTGTTGAGTCGATGGCATTAAGTTTGATTATACGCATTTACAAGTTATTTTAAACCTTTAAAATCTTATGATTATTTTAAAGTATAAAGAACTAAAAAAATAATAACTTTGCACAAATTAAATAAAATTAATGGCGAAAGAAAAAATAAGCCCAGATCAATTAATATCTGTTATAATAAGTGGCATTGAAGATGTTAAAGGTAAAGAAATAAATATCCTAGATTTAAGAGATATAGAAAACACAGTTTGCGACTACTTTATAATTTGCGAAGGTACTTCAAACACACAAGTAAACGCCATAGTAAACTCAATTCAAAAAAAGGTAAGTAAAGAGTTAAAAGATAACCCTTGGCATACAGAAGGTTTAGATAATGCCGAATGGGTATTAATAGACTATGTTAATATTGTTGTACATGTGTTTCAAAAACATATTCGAGAATATTATGATATTGAGAGTCTTTGGGGAGATGCAAAAACAACAGTAATAGAAACTAGCTACTAAAACACATGGCAAACGACAAAAAAAATATAAAAGATAAGAAACCTAAATTTAGTCCGTATTGGATTTACGGTGTAGTATTAGTGATTTTTTTAGGTTTTCAACTATTCAGTAGTGGCAGCTATCAAGATGGTGGTACTATTACACCTTCTGAGTTTTTCAAATATGCTGAAGACAATGATGTTGAAAAAGTTGAAATTATAAACAGACGTATTGCTCAAGTTTACTTAACAAAGGAGGCGCAAGAAAAAGAGATTCATAAAAACTCAAAGCCTAAAACATTTATACCATCGGCAACAAAATTACCCAATTATAAATTTGAAATTGGCGATCTTCAGAATTTTGAAAATGATTTAAAAGCCATTAATAAATATGACATTCTTAGTCTAGATACTCAAGAAAATGTTTGGGGCGATTTCCTATTAGGTATTCTACCTTTCATTTTGCTTATAGGTGTTTGGATTTTCATTATGCGCCGTATGTCTGGTGGTGCTGGCGGTGGTGCTGGCGGACAGATTTTTAACATCGGTAAATCGAAAGCAAAACTATTCGATCAAAACACTGAGGTTAAAACAAGTTTTAAAGATGTTGCAGGTTTAGAAGGTGCTAAAGAAGAAGTTCAAGAAATTGTAGACTTTTTAAAATTTCCAGAAAAATATACCACTTTAGGAGGAAAAATACCTAAAGGCGCATTACTTGTAGGCCCTCCAGGAACTGGTAAAACCTTATTAGCCAAAGCCGTTGCTGGTGAAGCTAAAGTTCCTTTCTTCTCATTGTCTGGTTCAGATTTTGTAGAAATGTTTGTTGGTGTTGGTGCTTCGCGTGTTCGTGATTTATTTAAACAAGCCAAAGAAAAATCTCCTTCAATAATTTTTATTGATGAAATAGATGCTATTGGTCGTGCAAGAGGTAAAAATGCCATGTCTGGAAGTAATGATGAGCGTGAAAATACCTTAAACCAATTACTAACAGAGATGGATGGTTTTGGAACAAACACCAATGTTATTGTAATTGCTGCGACCAACAGAGCCGATATTTTAGATAAAGCTTTAATGCGTGCTGGACGTTTTGATAGACAGATTTTTGTCGATTTACCAGATGTTCGAGAACGTAAAGAAATTTTTGAAGTGCATTTAAGACCTCTTAAAAAAGCTAAAGATTTAGATATTGATTTTCTTTCGAAACAAACTCCTGGCTTCTCTGGAGCAGATATTGCTAATGTTTGTAACGAAGCTGCATTAATTGCTGCTAGAAATGGTAAGAAAGCCGTAGATAAACAAGATTTTTTAGATGCTGTAGATAGAATTATTGGCGGTTTAGAAAAGAAAAATAAGATTATAACACCAAGTGAGAAAAAAGCAGTTGCTTTTCATGAAGCTGGTCATGCTGTTGTAAGCTGGATGCTTGAGCATGCTTCGCCTTTAGTAAAAGTTACTATTGTGCCTCGAGGGCGTTCATTGGGTGCTGCTTGGTATTTACCAGAAGAACGATTAATTGTTCGCCCAGAACAAATGCTTGACGAAATGTGTGCTGCCCTTGGTGGTCGCGCTGCCGAAAAAGTAATTTTCGATAAAATTTCTACTGGCGCTTTAAGCGATTTAGAAAAAGTAACAAAACAAGCAAGAGCCATGGTTACTGTATATGGGTTGAGTGATAAAATTGGTAATTTAACATATTATGATTCTTCAGGACAAAGTGAGTATGGGTTTACAAAACCTTACAGTGAAGAAACAGCAGAATTAATTGATAGAGAAATTTCTGAAATCATTGAAAAACAGTATCAAAGAGCTTTAAAATTACTTGAAGAAAATAAAGACAAATTAACACAACTTGCAGAAGTACTACTAGAAAAGGAAGTGATTTTTAAAGATAACCTTGAGAAAATATTTGGTAAGCGACCTTTTGAGAAGGAAAGCCCTGCCGAAATTAAAAAAGAAGAAATTACAGAAGAAGAAGAATAGATTTTAATTAATTTTGTTAAGCTTTTAGTAAAAATCTTAAATTAAGCCTATGGTTAATTTAAGATTTTTTATATTTGATAAACCCCTAAAAAATTGAGTTAATAGCATCAACCTAAATGAGTCTTTTTAGAAAATTTTTTGGATCAAAGTCTGATAGTTCACAAGAAGAACTAAAATCCAATGATAGAGGCAAGTATATGCCTGAAATAAAACTACCAATAGACGAAAGGTTTACCATAAACTTTAAAGCTAATGGTGGTAAGTTTCTGTATTGTGAAGACTTAAATGAAATCTTCCAAAACTTAGAAAGCATTATTGATGAAAACAAATGGAATGATAAAAAAACTCTTTTATTAGATGAAAATTTAAAAGATAAATTCAAAAATTCTAATATTCAAACTACCGCTAGAATTAGCGACTCTACTTTTTTCTTAACCACTTGCGAAAACTTAATTGCTAACGATGGTTCTTTACTAATTTCTTCAAAACAGATATACGAAAAGAAACTCCCAGAACTTCCTATAAATTTTATTGTTTTTGCTACCACAAGTCAAATTGTAGAAAATATTGGTGAGGGGTTACGTGGTATAAAATCTAAAAACAGACAAAGAATCCCAACAAATATCACCACCATAAAACACTTTAAATCTAATGATGATAAAGATTTCTTAAGTTATGGTAGTAGTGCAAAAAACTTATATCTATTACTTTTAGAAGATTTATAAATAGATGAAAGAAACCTTAATACGAGCTCTATCTGGTTTGATTTACGTTTTACTATTAATAGCCTGTTTATTTAACGAGCATGCATTAATCATCCTTTTCTTTGGTTTTGGACTAATCTGTATGGGAGAATTCAAAAAGCTTATTCAACTAAGAAGTATTATTCCTTATTTTCTTTTTATTTTACTTTATTTAGTTTTTGGCTATTGGCAACTCGTGTTAAACACCAATACAGGTTTAGATGAAGCCACACAAATATTAATGGTAATTACCATTTTTGTGGAGTTATTTTTAATAAAAGATTTGTTTTCAGAAAAAACTATTCCGCTGTTTAGTTCTAAACGATTCATCCTTACAACCTTTTATATTTCGAGTGCTTTTGTGTTCTTAATATTAATTGCAAATTATCATCATACTTATAATCCAAGTATATTATTAGGATCTTTTATTTTAGTTTGGATAAACGATTCGTTCGCTTATTTAGTTGGTAAAAATTTTGGAAAACAAAAATTATTCGAAAAAATTTCACCTAAAAAAACCGTCGAAGGGTTCTTGGGTGGTTTGTTTTTCTCCTGTATTGCAAGTTATTTTATTGCTACCTTTACAGAAACACTAAACTTTACAAATTGGTTAATTTTAAGTATTATTATTAGTGTATTTGGAACTTTGGGAGATTTAATTGAATCGAAATTTAAACGTCAAGCCAACGTTAAAGACAGTGGTATTATTATGCCTGGACATGGTGGATTGCTAGATAGGCTAGATAGTATTATTTTTGCTGCACCATTTATATATTTATTTTTAAGAATTTTACAATATGTTTCATAAAGAAGGACATAAAATTATATTTGTAACACTGGTTATAGTTGTTGCAGCGTTTTTACTAGTTGATAGTTTTATAAATATATCGTGGCTACGAACTCTAGTTTTAATTGTATTTCTAATTTTATTTATATTAATTCTGCAGTTTTTTAGAAATCCTAAACGACTTACTTCTTTTAACGATAAGCAAGTAGTTTCTCCTGTTGATGGTAAAGTTGTGGTTATTGAAGAGGTTTTCGAAAAGGAATATTTTAAAGAAAAACGCCTACAAGTAAGTGTATTTATGTCTCCAATAAATGTGCATGTAACACGTTACCCAATCAGTGGAAATGTGATTTTCAGTAAATATCACCCAGGTAAATATTTAGTAGCATGGCATCCTAAAGCGAGTGAAGAAAACGAACGAACAACTGTTGTTGTAGAAAATGAAACCTACGGAAAAGTACTTTACAGACAAATTGCAGGTGCTTTAGCAAAACGTATTGTTAATTATGCTAAACAAAACGATAAAGCTATTCAAGGTGCAGATTCTGGGTTTATAAAATTTGGCTCGAGGGTTGATTTATTTTTACCTTTAAACACTAAAATAAAAGTACAGCTTAACCAAAAAGTAAGGGGTGGCGAAAGTATTATTGCAGAAATTAATGAGTAATAGTGAGTTAGACATAGAGTTTCTTGATGCTGTTAATCGTGTAAATGCGCATACCGATCCTTTTCCTGCCGATACGCTTTTAAAGCTCTACGCTTACTACAAAAGAGCTACTAATGATTATGGAAAACCACGAAGCAGAAAGCCCATAATTAATGCCTTTAAAACCAATGCTTTATTTCAAACTGAAAACATTACCGAAGACGAAGCCAAACAAGAGTATATTAACTTGGTAAACAATTACTTTTTGTATAGAAAGTAATGGTATCTTATCTTTAATCTTTAAAAATAAACGTGCTATTTAAGTTAATAATGGCATCATTTTTACTATTCACAATTCTTTTAGAACGCAAATACCTATTTAAATTGTAAGCATCAAAGTTTACAGCATTCTTATCAACACTGCCTATTTTTACTTGTCCAGAAGAATGAATAAACTCATTGTTACCAATCCACATACCTACATGAACTACTTTTTCAGCAGTAGAATCGGTTGCTTTTCTACCAAAAAACAATAAATCACCTGGAGCTAATTGAGAAAAATTCTTTATTTCATCAGTTAATTTACCTGTATGAACTTGCTGTGAAGCATCTCTTGGAATAACCATTCCGTTTAAAAAATAAACTGTTTTTGTAAATCCACTACAATCAACACCTTTTGTTGATGTCCCTCCCCATAAATAAGGTAGCCCCATTAATTTTTTTGATGTTGTAATTAATGATTCTGCCGTTGGCTTTGTTTTTTGTAACCAATCTGTATATAACTGTGCTTCTTTTTTGTTAATAAAAGCTATTCTACCATCTGGATATTTTACCTTGTAAAATCCATTTTCTTCATCTAAAAGAACTAGAATATTACCTGCAACTATATCTGAAATAACTTGAGACTCCTTATTTGATTTTGAATAAGTGCTTCCTGTAATATTCGTATATATAACTTTAGGTAAAGATTTCCAAGAAGATAAATCGGATGTAGTAATTTCTATAATGCCTCCATCGTCAACCCATGCTAAATACTTATCTGGAGTCTGGATTAGTGTCCAACTACCTTCTTTTTTAAGTAAATTAACAGGTGTTCCTAAAAGCGCTTGAGTTGCTAATTCTGCTGAATGTTTTGGATTGCTTCTTAAATTCGCAACTGAAATGTTAACCAAACCAAATATGTTTCCATTTAATTCTTTTGAAGGCAGCATTTGAATACTATCAATAAAGTTGATGCTTTTTGCCTTTAATTTATCTTTTAATGCATTTATAGCTTTGGGCAAGTTACTTTCTCCTTTTAACAAATAGCTTTCCTTTTGTTTTATAGCTTCTACATTAAATAGTGCAACTCGCTTATCTGGAGCGTATTCAGCTTTAACTAGAGATATATCATCACTTAATACATTATCTTCTATAGCGTCTTTTTCCTTACAAGAAGTAAAAATTAGTAATACTATAAAAGTATATAGTAGCTTTATAAAAATATTTTTCATAATTAAATTTATTTTATAATGAAACAAAATTAAAAAACTACAAAAGCCACTTTGTTTACTTTAAACTTATTAAACTAGCTTTTAATGTTTCAATCTTTGCCAAAGCATCTGCTTCTTTTTTCTTTTCGCTTGCTACTACTTGCTCGGGTGCACCTGAAACAAATTTAGCGTTTGAGAGTTTCTTTTGTACCGATTTCAAAAAGCCTTCGGTGTAGTTTAACTCTTCTGTTAACTTTTTAACCTCAGCTTCAACATCAATATTTCCTGCCATTGGCACAAAATACTCGTTAGATTTTACTCTAAAAGTTAAAGCACCCTCAACTGGTTCAGAAACATAATCAACATTTTCGAGATTACCTAATTTAGCTATAATAGCATCAAAAGTTTTGCCTGAATTTTCATTATTAATTATCGAAAACCCAATAGCATCTTTAAAGGCAATGTTTTTTTGTTTTCTAATGGTACGAATACCCGAAATAACTTCGGAAGCAAAATCAAACTCAGGAATTAGCGTATTATTCACTGTTTTATTTTCTGGCCATTTTGCTACTATTAAAGCTTCATCTGGAGTACGTTCTGTAATATGCTGCCAGATTTCTTCGGTTAAAAATGGCATAAACGGATGCAGTATTTTTAAATTATTCTCTAAAATGGAAATGGCAGCATTGTAAGTTTTCTTATCAATAGGTTGCTGATATGCTGGTTTTATCATTTCTAAAAACCATCCGCAAAAATCGTCATAAATTAACTTATACATACTCATTAGAGCATCACTCAAACGGTATTTACTAAAATGATCTTCAATTTCAGATAAAGCCTTTTGGAATTTCGCTTCAAACCAATCAATTGCTATTTTAGAAGACTCTGGCTGATTAATCTCTGCTACTTCCCAACCATTAATTAATCTGAAAGCATTCCATGTTTTATTAGCAAATCCTTTCCCTTGATTACATAAAGCTTCATCAAACATTAAATCGTTTCCAGCGGCAGAGCTCAACAATAACCCAACACGAACACCATCGGCTCCATAAGTTTCAATGAGTTTTAATGCATCTGGCGAGTTTCCTAAAGATTTACTCATTTTACGACGTTGCTTATCGCGTACCAAACCTGTTAAATATACATTCTCGAAAGGTTTTTCGTTTTTATATTCATAACCAGCAACAATCATTCGCGCTACCCAAAAGAATAAAATATCTGGCCCAGTAACTAAATCGTTGGTAGGGTAATAGTATTTTATGTCCTCATTTTCAGGGTTTCTAATACCATCAAACACACTCATTGGCCATAACCAAGACGAAAACCAAGTGTCAAGTGCGTCTGTTTCTTGATGCAAATCATTAGTTGCTAGTTGGGGGTTGTTAGTTTTTTCTCTAGCTTTTTCAAGAGCTTCATCAATAGTTTCAGCTACAACAAAATCTTCTTTTCCATCGCCATAATAATATGCAGGAATTTGTTGTCCCCAAAGTAATTGACGTGAGATATTCCAATCGCGTACATTTTCCATCCAATGGCGATAGGTGTTTTCAAACTTTTTAGGGAATAGCTTAATTTCAGGATTTTCATCTAAAACTGCCTTTAAAGCTGGTTTAGCTAATTCTTCCATTTTTAAAAACCATTGATCGCTTAAACGGGGCTCAATTACAGCATGTGTACGCTCGCTAGTCCCAACTTTATGGGTAATATCTTCGGTTTTAACCAAAATTCCCATATCGTCTAATTCTTTGGCTATATCTTTTCTAGCAACTACTCTATCTTTACCTTCATGGTGCAATCCGTAGCTATTTAACGAAGCATCCTCATTAAGGATATCTATAATTTCAAGATTATGCCTATCGCCTATTTCTTTATCGTTAACATCGTGAGCAGGTGTTACTTTTAGGCATCCTGTACCAAACTCAATATCAACATAATCGTCTTCAATAATGGGAATAATTCGATTACAAATTGGCACAATTACCTTTTTACCTTTTAAGCTTGTAAAACGCTCATCATTTGGGTTTATACAAACTGCCGAGTCACCTAAAATAGTTTCAGGACGTGTTGTTGCAATAGTTATAAATCCATCTTCGTCTTCAATTTTATACTTTACATAGTACAATTTGTCAGTCCGTTCAACATGATTTACTTCTTCGTCTGACAAAGTTGTTTTAGCTTCAGGGTCCCAATTCACCATACGATATCCGCGGTAAATCAAACCTTTTTCATATAAATCAACAAAAACCTTAATAACAGCTTCACTCATGTCGTCATCCATGGTGAATTTTGTTCTATCCCAATCGCACGAACAACCTAGTTTTTTTAACTGTTCAAGAATAACACCACCATATTCGTGCGTCCAATCCCATGCATGCTTTAAAAACTCATCACGAGACAAATCATTTTTATCAATGCCTTGTTCTTTTAATTTAGCAACTACTTTAGCCTCGGTAGCAATAGATGCGTGATCTGTACCAGGAACCCAACACGCATTTTTTCCTTGTAAACGTGCACGGCGAATTAACACATCCTGAATGGTATTATTCAACATATGCCCCATGTGTAATACGCCCGTAACGTTTGGTGGTGGAATTACAATGGTATATGGCTCTCTTTCGTCTGGCTCTGAATGAAAATAATTATGTTTCATCCAGTAATCGTACCACTTACCTTCTACCTCTCTTGCATCGTATTTTGATGGAATTTGCATACTTTGGAATAGTTTTTGAATATTGATGTGCAAAAGTACTTATATTTCTTTTTCTATGAAATGAGCATGATGAAAAGTTTACATTTAGTTTGAACTCTTGAAATACGAATTACGTTTGATAATTATATCAAATATAAATCATCAGACGATAGTTTTAACTGTGATTGATAAAGATGATTCTTTATTATTTTAATTGCAAATAAAGAAAAGTTGTATGTACTTATAACTAAGTTGAATATGTTAACATACGTGCATTACATCTAATATTTTTGCAGATTGTAGAAAAAGTAAGTATGTTTGACTTGAATTTAAAATTAAAAGTAATGAAACAATTAATTACAATTTTATTTATCGGACTGATTAATTTCTCAGTAAATGCGCAAGACAAAGTAGCGAAAATAGAGTTTAAATCGGATACTATAGATTATGGAACTATTGAAAAAGGAGCTGATGGTGTAAGAGTTTTTGAATTTACAAATACTGGTGATGCGCCACTTATAATCTCGAAAGTATCTTCTACTTGTGGTTGTACTATACCTAAAAAACCAGAAGGCCCCATTTTACCTGGAAAAACTGGCAAAATAGAAGTGAAATATGACACAAAAAGAGTGATGCCTATAAGAAAAACTATTACCGTTATTTCTAATGCTGAAACGCCAACAGTTGCCTTAAAAATAAAAGGACTTGTTGTAGATTCTAGCAAGGATAGTGTCTTAGATAAGAAAAACAAAAGTGTTATGGAACAATAGTACTTTAATAGTCTTAAAAATTAAGTCCAAACACCAATAGTGTTTGGACTTTTTTATTTAAAAAAATCTTCTAGTAAAAATGAGTAGTTTAAAATAATGCCACCTCTATCTATTCTTAGTTTTATTCTTTTTCCATCACTATCATAAAACATATACATTATTTGCTGTAATGTATATTGATGAGCTGGTTTTCCGTTAATTGATAAAACAATATCACCATTTTTTAATCCAGCTCTATACGCTGGCGAATCTATCCTAAGTTCTACTATTGCGTAAGCAGGTTTAAGTGAAAATTTGTAACGTGCATCAAAAACAATTCTTGTTCCGTTTTGATTAGTTTCATTACTCAAATTATTATTACTTGGAACGAAATTTTCTCTTTCCTTTACAAACCTAACACCATCATGTGCTAATTCTATTCCACTTTTATTATAGCTAAACTTTTCTTGAAAATATCCATTCTTTTTAAAGGTTACTATGGCATTTCTATAATCCATTATAATATTGAACCGTTTTAAAATATTACCAGCTAAACTTCCATTACGCCCAGTAAACTTTTTTGCAAAGGAAATAGATGTAGAATCTGGATATGCCACATTTGCTTTTTTAAAAACAAAACTTTTTAAATAAAATTCGTCAATTTTAGAACGTTTACCATACACACTCCCGCTTAGTCCATGTCCCAAAAAATCTTCAAAATATTTATTATTAGACACTATTCCTAAACTATCATCTTCAAATAACCACAACGCATCACTACCGCCAGAATCGATTAATAACTTTACAGGAATTAATTTGTTATTTATTCTAACCTTTGTATTTATATAGGGTTTATTGTTGTAAAACTCCAGATTAAATCTTTCACATTTTCTGCACCCTTTATACCGATAACTAATTGGTTCTGTTATTTTTAAATACTTATGAGAATAGTTTATTTCTACAATTAAATCTTTAAAAAAATCGAAACCTAAAATACCGTGAATTGGAACGCCTAATCTTGGTGCAAAATTTAAATTAGCATCGTATACTGCATATAAGTCTTGGTTTAACTTAATGGCATTTCCAATTTTAAAAACATTATTTTTTGACTTTAAAGCCTCGACTGACTCGCCTTCGCCTAAACCTCTTAGAAATATTTTCTTAGTGTCTTTAATTTTCAAAGTATCAGAAACATTTAAAAAATTAAAAATAATGGGCTTACTAACACCTGTATCTAATAAAAATGACAACTCTACACCATTAATTTCAACTGGAATAACAATTAAATTATTTATTAATCTAAACTTTATTTTATCTGATCTTTTTTTATTTTGGATAACAAACTTTCCTTGTGAGTACGCAAGATTACTCAAACAAAACAACAACAAAATAAGAGCTAAGCCTTTTTTCATATACACATGCTAAATATTTCTCTTATCAATTTACTAATCTTTATAATAGCTTTCTCATTTATAGCTATTTTTTAAAAAAACTTTAAGATAATTTTCTCAACTTTGTACTTTAAATACTTTTAAATGCCAACAATCTCGAAAAAAGGGCAATTAATGCCTCAATCACCTATACGGAAATTAGTTCCATTTGCTGAACAAGCTGTAAAAAATGGTAAGTCTATTTATTATTTGAACATTGGGCAACCCGATATTAAAACTCCAGAAATTGCTTTACAAGCTGTTAAAAACAGTAATATTGATGTTTTGGCTTATTCAAGATCTGAAGGATCGGAGGTTTACAGACAAAAAATTTCGGCTTATTACAGAAAGCATGATATTAATGTTAATCACGATGATATTATTGTAACCACTGGAGGAAGTGAAGCCTTATTATTTGCCTTTGGCAGTATTATGGATGTAGATGATGAAATAATTATCCCAGAGCCTTTTTATGCCAATTATAATGGGTTTTCAACAGCTTCTGGTGTAAAAGTTGTACCAGTAATTTCTAAAATTGAAGATAATTTTGCATTACCGCCAATTGAGGAATTCGAAAAACTTATTACTTCAAAAACTAAGGCTATTTTAATTTGTAATCCTGGAAATCCAACAGGATATTTATACTCTAAAGAAGAAATTCAAAAACTTGCTGCTATTGTTAAAAAACATGATTTATTTTTAATTGCCGACGAAGTTTATCGAGAATTTGCTTACGATGGTAATACACATTATTCTATAATGCAAGAAACTGGTTTAGATGATTATGCAATAATGATTGATTCGGTTTCTAAACGGTACAGCATGTGTGGTGCCCGAATTGGCTGCTTAGTATCTAAAAATAAAGCGGTTATACAAACGGCATTAAAATTTGCTCAAGCACGTTTAAGTCCTCCAACATTAGCACAAATTGCAAGTGAAGCTGCTTTAGAAACACCACAAAGTTATTTTGATGATGTTATTGAAGAGTATGTTGAAAGAAGAAACATTGTAATTAGCGAATTACAAAAAATTGATGGTGTTAAAGTAGCAAAACCAAAAGGTGCTTTTTATTGCATAGCAGAATTACCTATAAAAAATTCGGATGATTTTGCGCAATGGCTTTTAGAAGGTTTTGATGTTAATGGCGAAACCATTATGGTTGCTCCAGCAGGTGGATTTTACTCAACTCCGGGTGTTGGTTTAAACCAAATACGTATTGCCTATGTACTAAAAAAAGAAAGCCTAGTTAAAGCCGTAAATATTTTAAAAGAAGCCTTAAAGGTTTATAAAGACTAGTGAAGATTAAAGAAAACATATCTTTAAAACCTTACAATACTTTTGGTATTGATGTGCTTGCAAAACATTTTGTATCGGTTTCTAATCTTGATGAATTAAAAAACATTCTATTACTAAAGGGTTACCCAGACAAACTTATTTTAGGAGGCGGCAGCAATATATTGCTTACCAAAAATCAAAAAGCCTTAGTTATTCATGTTAATTTAAAGGGTATTACTATAATCTCTGAAGATGAAAACTCAGTAATAGTAAAAGCAAATGCTGGAGAAAACTGGCACGAATTCGTGCTTTGGTGTTTAGATCATGATTTTGGTGGTATTGAAAATTTATCATTAATTCCAGGTAATGTTGGTACGGCACCTATTCAAAATATTGGTGCTTATGGTGTAGAATTAAAAGACTCCTTTATTTCGTGCGAAGGCCTTTCTTTAGAAAGCAATACAATAAAATCATTTTCAAAAGCGAATTGCAATTTTGGTTACAGAAATTCCATTTTTAAACAACACGAAAAAGGAAAATACATTATTACTAACGTAACTTTTAAACTTTCAAAAAAAACACATAAACTCAATATTAATTACGGAAGTATTGCTTCTCAGCTTGAATTAATGCAAATCACAAGTCCAACAATTCAAGAGATTTCAAAAGCAGTTATAGCCATTCGTGAAAGCAAATTACCAAACCCAAAAGAGATTGGAAATAGTGGTAGTTTTTTCAAAAACCCAATAATTTCAAAAGCGCATTATGATACTTTACTTGAAAATTTTCCTGAAATACCAAGTTATACTATTTCTGATAATGAAATAAAAATCCCAGCAGGTTGGTTAATTGAAAAATCAGGTTTTAAAGGTAAACGTTTTGGCGATTATGGTGTACACAAAAATCAAGCTTTAGTACTGGTAAACTATGGAAATTCCAAAGGTTCAGATATTTTAAATCTTTCAAAATTAATTCAAAAAACCATTAAAAGACTCTTTGGTATTTCAATAGAAGCTGAAGTAAATATCTTATAATCTAAAAGAAATTTCTAACTTTGATTTTATTACTAACCTATAAACATCTTGTTTAAACCAAACATACCTTGATTTCACCTATAGAAAAAGACATAGTTAATTTACTTGAAAATGGCGATAAAAAAGCCATAACCTTATTGTATGAAAACTATGCAGATGCATTATACGGCGTTATTAAAAAGGTAATAGCAGATGACGATACGGCACAAGATGTACTACAAGAAACTTTCGTAAAGATTTGGAGATATTCAAAAAAATATGATGCTAGCAAAGCAAAATTATTTACTTGGTTATACAGAATAGCTTATAATACATCTATCGACAAAATTCGCTCTTTAAAGAATAAAACAGGAAAAGAAGTCCAAATGGAGACTTCTGCCGTATATAAAGTATCATCAGGAGAATTAAATCAAGATGTTTTAGATATAAAAAAACACCTTAGCAGCTTAGATGAGAAATATCAAATAGTGATAAATGCACTCTTTTTTGAGGGCATGACACAACAAGAAGCTAGTGACGAATTAGATATTCCGTTGGGAACTATAAAATCGAGATTAAAAATTGGATTACGAGAATTGAAAAAAATATACAATCCTTAATAAATAAAGTCATGAATGAGAAAATAAATACTTTTTTAAGTTCTGGCCTATTGGAAAAATATCTACTAGGTGAAACTACTTCTGCTGAAGCAGAAATGGTTGAAACTTATATTTTAAAATACCCAGAAGTACAGAACACATACAACACATTACAATACAACTTAGAAGTAGTTGCAAAAAGCAATGCTGTTGAAGCTCCTAAAGGCATCTTAAATAATATTTTAGAAGCCCTTGATGAGAAACCTGTTGTTAAATTAAACACCTCATACAAATCTAAGAAATGGTATAAATTTAGTGTTGCTGCTAGTATTGCTGCATTAATTTTTGCTGGGACATCTTATTTGTTTTACTCTCAAAATCAAAAACTCTCTGAAGAAAACCAAGTAGTTGTAGATGAAATTTTTGATTTACGTAGTGATATTGCACAAAACAATAAAATGCTTGATAATGTGATGAGACAACTTTTAAAGCTCAATAATCCTGAAACCGAAAAATACATTATTAAAGGAAACGAGCGTGCAAAAGATTTAAAAACTGTAGCTTACATAAACCCTAAAGAAAAAACATCTATGATTGATGTAGTTTCTCTACCTCAATTACCAGAAGAGCAATGCTATCAAATTTGGGCTGAGTTGCAAGGTAAAATGGTGAGTTTAGGCATTTTAAGTGAGTCGGACAGACAGCTCAAATCACTTCCTTATACAGAAGACGCATTAGCTTTAAAAATTACTATTGAGCCTAAAGGTGGAAATAGTATTGCATCTGTAGAAAATTCTGTAGCACAAATTAGCTTGCAATAAGATTAATAGCGATAGTTAAAAATAAAAAGCCTCATTTTATTAAATAAAATGAGGCTTTTTTTATGCTATAAAATTTTTAATTTTCACTACTCTTTATCAAAAAAAGCTTTGTGAATAAAACCTGCAATTATGGCGCCCGCAATTGGAGCTACCCAAAATAACCATAATTGACCAGTAAAATCACCGCCAGCAAATAATGCTTGACTTGTTGAGCGCGCAGGATTAACAGACGTATTAGAAATTGGAATACTTATTAAATGTATTAGCGTTAAAGCTAAACCAATTGCAATACCTGCAAACCCTTTAGGTGCCTTAGGGTACGTACTTCCTAAAATAATTAATAAGAAAAACATGGTTAAAACAAATTCAGTAACCAAAACAGAGGCCATATTATAACCTCCTGGAGACAAATCACCATAACCATTGGCAGCAAAACCACCAACATCGGTAAAATCAGACTTACCAGAAACTATTAAGTATAATACGCCTGCTGCTGCAATAGCACCAATAACTTGAGCAATAATATAACCAAATAAATCTTTTGCAGGAAACTTACCTCCTGCCCACAAACCTAAAGACACCGCAGGATTAAAATGTGCTCCAGATACATGTCCAACAGCATAAGCCATAGTTAAAACTGTAAGTCCAAACGCTAAAGAAACGCCTACAAAACCTATTCCTAAATCTGGATAACCAGCAGCAAAAATAGCACTACCACAGCCTCCAAAAACAAGCCAAAATGTTCCAAAAAATTCTGCAAATAATTTTTTCATAATTAAATAATTTTAATGGTTAGATGATTAAATATAATAATTAAACATTAGACACGAAAAAGCAACAATGTCACATTAAACACATTAAACGCTTTAAAAATTAGTGTTAAAAGCTTTATCTTTGCACAAAATAATTTTATCTAAATGAAACTCCTTTTAATTACCATTGCTTTACTAGGTATAGCAATTGCTGGGATTGCCATAAAAATTTGGGCAAAAAAAGATGGCAAATTTGCTGGCACTTGTGCAAGTCAAAACCCTGTGTTAAATAAAAATGGAGAAGCTTGTGGTTTTTGTGGAAAAACGCCTGATCAATTTAGTGACTGTAATGAACCTCAACACTCTTAATTGTTTATGGGTTTTCTTGATTATTTATTCTACACATTTATTGTTGTAGTTTTATTTCAAGTTATTTATTATTTATTTATTTTAGGACAATTTGCTTTTCTAAAACAAAAGAAGAGTGCTCTACAAAGCCTTCCTGTTTCAGTTATTATTTGCGCCAAAAATGAAGCTGAAAATTTAAAAATATTTTTACCTTCAATTATATCTCAAGAGTATTCAACTTTTGAGATTGTATTAATCAATGATGCTTCACACGATGAAACACTTCAAGTTATGGAAACGTTTTCATTACAACATTCTAACATAAAAATAGTTGATGTAAAAAACAACGAAGCCTTTTGGGGTAATAAAAAATATGCCTTAACACTAGGTATAAAAGCGGCTAAACATAATCATTTATTATTTACAGATGCTGACTGTAAACCAGTTTCAAAACATTGGATTACTGAAATGTGTTCTCATTTTAACACAAAAAAGACAATTGTTCTAGGTTATGGTGCGTATTTAAAAATTAAAAATTCATTTTTAAATAAACTTATTCGGTTTGAAACCTTAATTACTGCTATTCAATATTTTTCGTTTGCGAAAATTGGTATTCCTTATATGGGTGTTGGTAGAAATTTAGCTTATACTAAAACCGAATTTTTTAATACAAATGGCTTTATGAGTCATATGAAAGTTCGATCTGGTGATGATGATTTATTTATAAACCAAGCTTCGAACACAACCAATACTTCAATTTGTTTTTCAAAACATAGTTTTACAAAATCTAATCCAGAAACAACATTTAACAACTGGTTTAAACAGAAAAGGCGACATGTTTCTACAGCCAAATATTATAAACTAAACCATAAAATTTTATTGGTTTTAATCTATCTTTTAAACTTACTGTTCTGGGTTTTAGCTTCAATATTATTGGTGTTTCATTTTAATTGGCAAATAGTAATTTCTTTACTTTTATTACGAATCATTGTGCAATATTTTACTATTGGGTTTTCAACAAAAAAATTAAATGAAGAAGACCTTTTGATTTTGATTCCTTTCTTAGAAATCTTTTTAATTATTATACAATTAACTATCTTTATAAACAATCTTATTTCAAAACCTAACCATTGGAAATAGAGGAAGCAATAAAACGCGCTAAAAAAAATGATCAAAAAGCATTCAACTATTTATTGGATATGTTTTGGGATAACGTTTATGGATTTCAATTAAAACGTACTGAAAATGAGAATGATGCTGAAGATATAACCATTCAAACATTCTCAAAAGCTTTTGATAAAATTAAAACGTTTGATGATAATTACAAGTTTAAAACCTGGTTAATTACCATTTCAAAAAATATTCATATTGATTTACTGCGGAAGGAAAAAAACTCAATCACTCAAGTTATTTCAAAAAATAACAGAGACGCATTTAAAGTTTTAGACGAATCACCTTCACCTGAAGATAAGTTAATTACCGAGCAACATTTAGCCAAATTACTTCTAGATATCAAAAAACTAAAACCTCATTATCAAGAAGTTATAAATTTAAGGTATTTTCAAGAGTTAAGCTATAAAGAAATTTCAGCAGAACTTAAAGAACCAATAAATAATGTTAAAGTTAAGCTTCTTCGCGCTAAAAAGTTATTGGCAGAAATTATTAATAAAAAGTAATGATTAGCAAACTCAAAAACCTTGGTCCTGGTTTGCTATTTGCTGGTGCAGCTATAGGTGTTTCACATTTAGTACAATCTACTCGTGCTGGTGCCGATTTTGGCTTGGGTTTATTATGGGCATTGCTATTAATAAACTTATTTAAATATCCCTTTTTTCAATTTGGACCAAGATATGCATCTGCTACTGGAGAAAGCCTTTTGGATGGTTACAAAAAATTAGGAAAAGGCGTTTTAGTTACTTACTATATTATAACTTTTGCAACAATGTTTACAATTCAAACGGCAGTAACTATAGTAACCGCAGGTTTAGCTTCATCACTATTTGGAAATTTTTTTAGTATAGAAATATGGACTGTTATTATTATAATTATTTGTTTAACCCTGCTTATTGCTGGGAAATATAAATTATTAGATAACCTTATGAAGGTTATAATTATAATATTAACTATTACTACAATTTTAGCAGTAAGTTTAGCATTAATTAATAATACAGAACCTATTAATTTTAATCAAGTACTTCCAAAAAACAGTATTGAAATTGCATTTTTAATAGCCTTTATGGGCTGGATGCCTGCTCCATTAGATATTTCTGTAATTAACTCACTTTGGGTTGTAGAAAAGAAAAAAAATATTAAAAAGTTTGGGACGAAATCCGCTATATTTGATTTTAATGTTGGTTATATTAGTACCATTATTTTAGGAATAGGTTTTTTACTATTAGGTGCATTAGTTATGTTTAACAGTGGAGAATCATTTAGTAATTCAGCAAGTAAATTTTCTAGTCAGCTAATAAATATGTACAAAACCAGTTTAGGTAATTGGAGTTGGGCATATATTATTATTGGTATTGCAGCTTTTACAACTATGTTTAGTACAACTTTAACAACGCTAGATGCTACACCTAGAGCCATGGCAAAAACAACAAAACTACTTTTTGAAAAACATACAAATTTTGGTTATCTATTCTGGATAGTATTACTTTCATTAGGAACTATTGGCATTTTTATTTTTTTAGCTTCAGAAATGGGTTTACTTATTAAAATTGCTACTATACTATCATTCTTAACAGCACCATTTTTTGCCATAGTAAATTATATACTTATTTCTAGTAAACATACACCTAAAGAATGGCATCCATCAAAGAAATTACATGCTTTAAGCTCGCTTGGAATTGCTTTTTTAATAGGTTTTAGTGTATGGTTTCTAACTACTTTATAACATACTTTTAATAGAATACTTTGTATCTTTGTGCTTTTGAAATTACGATATTTAGATGAACACAGATACAGCTTCAAATATATTACCAGAAAGACAAGCAAAACCTAAATGGCTTCGTGTTAAACTTCCAACAGGAAAAAAATATACCGAATTAAGGGGTTTAGTAGATAAATATAAATTAAATACTATTTGCACCTCTGGAAGCTGCCCAAACATGGGGGAATGCTGGGGAGAAGGCACTGCAACTTTTATGATTTTAGGTAATATTTGTACACGATCTTGCGGGTTTTGTGGTGTAAAAACAGGACGACCAGAAACGGTAGATTGGGACGAACCCGAAAAAGTAGCACGCTCTATTAAATTAATGAAAATTAAACATGCCGTTTTAACTAGTGTTGATAGAGACGACTTAAAAGATATGGGAAGTATTATGTGGGCAGAAACTGTAAAAGCAGTTCGCAGAATGAATCCTAAAACAACTTTAGAAACTTTAATTCCAGATTTTCAAGGCATTGAACAACATATCGATAGAATTATTGATGTCGCACCAGAAGTAGTGTCTCATAATATTGAAACTGTTAAACGTCTAACACGCGAAGTACGTATACAAGCAAAATATGATAGAAGCTTAGGCGTTTTAAAATATTTAAAACAACAAGGGCAACGCAGAACAAAATCTGGCATTATGCTTGGTTTGGGTGAAACTAGAGAAGAAGTGATAGAAACACTTCAAGATTTAAAAGCCAACGATGTAGATGTGGTAACTATTGGACAATACCTGCAACCGAGTAAAAAGCATTTACCTGTAAAACAATTTATAAATCCAGATCAGTTTAAAGAATTTGAAGATATTGGTTTAGAGTTAGGTTTTCGTTATGTAGAAAGTAGTGCTTTGGTACGCTCGTCATATAAAGCTCAAAAACACATTAATTAATTATTTATGATTAAAGTTGCCATTAATGGTTTTGGGAGAATTGGCAGGCGTGTTTTTAGATTACTACAAGACTATAAAAATATACAAGTTGTTGTTGTAAACGATTTAGCAGACACAAAAACTTTAAGCCATTTACTTAAATACGATAGTGTTCACGGATTGTTTAACGGTACTATTTCTCATGATGAGAAGCATATTATTGTAAATAATAAAAAAATTCCGCTTTTAAATTCTAACCATCCAAAACAAATAGATTGGACGCCTTTTAACATTGATTTTGTAATTGAAGCTTCGGGAAAATTTAAAACCGTACTCGATTTACAACATCATATAGATAATGGCGCAAAACGTGTTATTTTAAGCGTACCACCTATAGAAGATGATATTAAAACTATTGTACTTGGTGTAAATGATACTATTATTGATGGTACAGAGACCATTATTTCAAACGCCTCGTGCACAACCAACAATGCAGCACCAATGATTGATGTAATCAATAAACTTTGTGGTATTAATCAAGCTTACATAACAACAGTACACTCATACACAACAGATCAAAGTTTACACGATCAACCACATCGCGATTTACGTCGGTCAAGAGCAGCCAGTCAATCTATTGTACCAACAACAACTGGTGCAGCTAAAGCATTAACAAAAATTTTTCCCAATCTTGCTAATGTCATTGGAGGTTGCGGTATTAGAGTCCCTGTCATAAATGGCTCGCTAACAGACATTACTTTTAATGTAAAAAAAGAAGTTACTATTGAAAGCATAAATAATGCCTTCAAAGAAGCATCAAAAAATCAATATAGAGACATTATAGAATATACGGAAGACCCAATAGTTTCAATAGATATTGTTGGAAACGCACATTCTTGTATATTTGATTCTCAAATGACATCTGTTATTGGAAATATGGTAAAAATAATAGGTTGGTACGATAATGAAACAGGGTATTCTAAAAGAATAATCGACTTAATGTGTAATTTGTCGGAAAAAAATGTGCTTTTATCGATAAAATAATTATATTTGTCGAGAATATTAAATATAAATGCCCCAGATAAAAAATTACATATATGCTTTTTTAATGTTGATAAGCTTCAGCTTGTACTCTCAAAACACTATTGAAAACGATCCTGAAATTATTCAAAACAACATAGACTATCGTATTACACAAGCTAAATACGATATAGAAAAATACGACTATTACGAAGCCCAAAAAAAACTTGACGAGGCTTTAGAAATTGCAATAAATGCTAACAACAAAAAAAGCGAAGGCATTATTTATACAATAAAAGGAGAACTACAACTTATTATAGAAGAAGAAGATAATGCTATAAAATCTATAAATAAAGCCATAGAAGTACAAAATATAATAAACGATAATATAAATATTGGTAAATCTCGTAAAGTTTTTGGCGATATTTATTTAAGTAAAAACAACTATTATCAAGCATTAGATCAATATACCGCTGCAAAATCTAAATTTCAAGAAGAAGAACTAAACGAAAATTTAGGTGAAGTTTTACTTGCCGAAGCAAAAACTTATATGCGTTTAAAAAACTTTAGAAAAGCTAGAGTACTTAATGAGCAAGCAGTTGCATTAGCAAAAAGGAATAACTATTTAAAAATTCAAAGTAACGGATTAGTAAATCACGGCAAAATATATAGTGTTTTAGGTGATAATGAAAAGGCTTTAGAGTTTGCTAGTGAAGGTATACAAATTGCAAAAGAAAATAAATATGCCAATATTTTAAATGATGGCTATTTAATTTTAAGTGAGATAAATCAAAACATTGGAGATTATAAACTATCAAATAATTATTTAAAAGCACATATAAAACTATCAGATTCTCTTAGAGCTGTTAAACGAGCAAATTTATCACCAGATAAAAAGGTTCAGTATTTAATTGCAGATAAAACTGAGGAAAATAAAAGACAAGCCGAAGAATTAGAAGAAGCTAATAACAAAAACGATTTAAGTACATTAATATCAATATTAAGTGTCGCCTTAATTACTATATTATCCCTATTAACCTTATCGCTTTACAAAAACAATAACATAAGGTTAAAAACAAACAATATGTTGCATAAAAAAAATGCAGAATTAATAATTGCCAAAGAAAAAGCAGAATTAGCCTCAAAAACCAAAGCCAACTTCTTATCAACAGTAACACACGAATTACGTACACCTTTATATGCTGTAACAGGTTTAAGCAATATGCTACTAGATGAAAACCCTAAGCCAGAACAAATTCAGCATTTAAAATCACTTAAATTTTCAGGAGATTATTTACTTACATTTATTAATGATATTCTTCAAATAAATAAAATTGAAGCGAATAAAGTAGATATCGAGCCAGAATCTTTCAACTTAAAAAAGAAAATAAACAATATTGTTTTAGCATTAAATAACTCAGCCTCAGATAACAATATTAAAATTCATTTTGAGTACGATGCAGATTTACCTGAAAACTTTATAGCAGATCAGTTAAAAATTTCTCAAATACTAATAAACCTAATTGGTAACTCTATTAAATTTACAAAAGATGGAGATATTTGGATTAGAGTTTATAAAATTGACCAAAGTAATAATACTTATACTTTACGTTTTGAAGTAGAAGACAATGGTATTGGTATTAGCCAAGAAAAGCAAGACAATATGTTTGAAAGTTTCTCTCAAGGCTCTATCCAAATTAATAGAAAATATGGGGGTACTGGTTTAGGCCTTTCGATTGTTAAAGGTTTAATTGAAATTTTAAAAGGGGATATTTATTTAAAAAGTGAATTAGGACAAGGCACAACTTTTTATTTTGAAATTCCTTTAGAATACACATCTGTAGAAGAAATTAAAGAAAAAGCACCAACTTATTTTAGCGGTGACACTAGTGAATTAGACTTAGCTAATGTTAAAATTTTAGTAGTTGAGGATAATAAAATAAATCAAATGATAACTAAAAAGATTCTTACTAAAATGAATCTTAAATGCGATATTATTGATAATGGTGAGGCTGCTGTAGAAATGATTAAAACCAATGCGTATAACATTATTTTGATGGATATACACATGCCTGGTATAAGCGGAATTGAAGCTACCAAAATTGTTAGAAGTTTTGATAAAGAACTAACTATTTTTGCATTAACCGCTGTAACTATTGAAGATAAAATGCATGAGTTTGAAGAAGCTGGTTTTACAGACATTATACCTAAACCATTCAAGCAAGAAGAGTTTGAGAAAAAACTCTATAATGCATTAGCTTCAAAAAAGAACTCTTCAACTAGTGCTTAACTGCTTGCTTAATTAATTCATTAAACTTTATCTTATTATCTATAACAATAGTTATTGGCAAATAAAACAATTTATCTTTTAAAGATTCGTACTGCTTTAATCGCATATAATCTTTTTCGGTAGTAATAATTAATCGTTGCTTTTCTAATTGAAAAATTTCTTGTTGCGAAAACTCGTGATGATCTTTAAAGTTTAAATGTTCAAATCTCAAATCTTTAGCTTTTAAAAAATCAACTAAAGGTTTTGCATTTGCTATTCCTGTAACCAGAGTAAAATCATACAAAGATTCAAGGTTTTTAGAAGTATCTTTAGAAAAAACTTCATTTGAATACGCAATTGAGCTAAAAAAAGCAAACTGATAACTTTGCAACTTTAATTTATTTAAAATTACAACTTTCTCAGCCTCTTTTAAATCATTCGGGCACTTAGTAACAACTATAATATTAGCTCTTTTTACACTACTTTTAGGTTCTCGTAAATTACCTGTTGGCAACATAAAATCTTCAGTATAAATATTGCTGTAAGTCGTTAACAAAATATTAAACCCAGCTTTTACTTTACGATGCTGAAATGCATCGTCGAGTAAAATAACTTCAGGTTTATTTTCTAAATTTCTTAAGTTTTTAATGCCATTATTTCTATCCGAATCAACAGCTACTAAAACATCATTTTTAAACTTATTATAAAACTGAAAAGGCTCATCACCAATAGATTCAGCAGTCGAATGCACATCAGCCAATTGAAACCCCTTTGTTTTACGTTTATAACCTCGACTTAAAGTAGCTACATTAAAATCATTTTTAAGTAGTTTAATTAAATACTCAATCATTGGCGTTTTACCAGTGCCACCAACACTTAAATTTCCAACACATAGCACAGGAAAATTATACGACACAGATTTTTTAATTCCTAAATCATATAATTTGTTTCGCAACCAAGTCACTAAATAATATATAGGAACAAATGGAAATAATATTTTTCTAATTAGCTTCACAGCTACGAAAATATAATATTTATATTTGTTTTAAATCAATACAAAAAAAATAATATGATAGTTCAAGATGTCATAAACCATTTAGAAACACTCGCACCTTTAGTTTACGCCGAAGATTTTGATAATGTGGGGCTTTTAGTAGGTGATAAAAGCGCAAAAATAACTGGTGTTTTAGCCACTTTAGACACACTTGAAACCGTTGTAGACGAAGCTATTGAAAAAAACTGCAACCTCATTGTTAGTTTTCATCCTATTATTTTTAAAGGTTTAAAAAAACTCACTGGTAAAAATTATGTAGAACGTGTAGTTTTAAAAGCTATTAAAAACGATATTGCTATTTACGCCATACATACAGCTTTAGATAATGCTTTACAAGGTGTAAACGATATGATTTGTAATCAATTAGAATTAACAAATAAACAAATTTTAATTCCCCAAAGCAAAACCATAAAAAAATTAACAACTTATGTGCCAAAAAATGAAGCAGAACAATTACGAACCGCTTTATTTAATGTGGGTGCAGGAAGTATTGGTAATTATAATGATTGCAGCTTTAATATTGAAGGACTAGGAACATACAAAGGCAACGAAAATTCAAATCCAACTATTGGTAAAAAAGACATTTTACATACCGAAGAAGAAACTCAAATATCTATCACTTTCCCTAAGCATATTGAATCTAAAATACTCAAAACACTTTTTAAAACACATAGTTATGAAGAAGTTGCGTATGAAATAACAACTTTAGAAAATAACAACCAAAATATTGGTATGGGTATGATTGGCGAATTTAAAGAAGCAATGGAAGTATCAAACTTTTTAAATCATGTAAAAACTAAAATGAATACCGCATGTATTAGATATTCTGATTTCACAAACAAACCCATAAAAAAAGTAGCTGTTTTAGGTGGTTCAGGTAGTTTTGCAATTCAAGCAGCTAAAGCCTCTGGTGCTGATGCATTTATAACTGCCGATTTAAAATATCATGATTTTTTTATGGCAGAAAGCAGCATACTTTTGGCAGATATTGGACATTATGAAAGCGAACAGTTCACAAAAAACCTTTTAGTAGCATATCTTACAAAAAAAATTACTAATTTTGCAGTCGTTTTATCAAAGACAAATACCAATCCTGTTAAGTATTTTTAAAGTATGGCTAAAAAGAAAGAAGTAACTGTAGAAGAGCGCTTAAGAGCTTTATACGATTTACAACTCATTGACTCTCGTATAGATGAAATAAGAAATGTTCGTGGAGAACTTCCATTAGAAGTTCGTGATTTAGAAGATGAAGTTGCTGGACTAAACATTAGGTTAGAAAAACTTATGGCTAGTTTAGAAGTAATTGATAACGATATTACTTCAAAGAAAAATCTTATTGAAGAAGCTAAAGCCTTAATTAAAAAGTATAGCGAGCAACAAAAAAATGTTAGAAATAACAGAGAGTTTAATTCGCTTACTAAAGAAGTTGAATTTCAAGAATTAGAAATTCAATTAGCTGAAAAGCATATTAAAGAATTTAAGGCTCAAATAGAGCAGAAAAAAGAAGTTATAGCTGAGACTAAAGAACGTGTAAAAGAGCGAGAAAATCATCTTAAACATAAAAAGAATGAGTTAGATGCTATTTTAGCAGAGACAGAAAAAGAGGAAAAAGCTTTAATCTCAAAATCTGAAGATTATAAAATGCAGATTGAAGAGCGTTTAGTAGCTGCTTATAACAGAATTCGCAAAAACGTTAAAAATGGTTTAGCGGTAGTAGCTATTGAAAGAGGTGCCTCTGGAGGCTCTTTCTTTACTATTCCACCACAAGTTCAAGTAGAAATTGCTTCACGTAAAAAAGTAATTACAGACGAGCATAGTGGTCGTATTTTAGTTGATGCTGCTTTAGCAGATGAACAAAAAGCAAAAATGGAAAAAATGTTTTCGAAACTTTAATTTTAGTTTAAAAACATAAATTTTAAAAGCCTTTCGTAACGAAAGGCTTTTTTATTTAATAAAACTTTCACACACTAATTATTAAGGTTTTGTATTTTTATTCGTCTATTGAAAAAAAGAAAAACACAAATGAATAAATTGATTCCTTTATTTATCGTAACCTTATTATTTAGTTGCCAAAACACAGCACAGGTTAACAAACAACAACAAGAAGTAATTAATGCCAAACCTATAGAAGTACCCATCAAAAATGGCAAAGCTCGCGCTTATTTTGCTAGCGGTTGTTTTTGGTGTGTTGAAGCTATTTACGAAAGTGTTAAAGGCGTTGAAGAATCTATTTCTGGATATGCTGGCGGACATACAAAAAACCCAACTTACGCATCAAGTAATACTGGAAGAACAGGTCATGCCGAAGCTGTTGAAATAATTTACGATCCAAAAATTGTAAGTTTTAAAACTTTAGTTGATGTATATTTTGCTTCACAGAATGTTACACAAGTAAACGGACAAGGCAATGATATAGGCTCGCAATACCGTTCTATTATTTTTTATCAAAATGAAACTCAAAAACAAATTATTCTAAAGAAAAAAGAAGCGTTAGCGAAAACATTAAATGCTAAAATTGCAGCCGAAATATATCCTTTTCAAAAATTTTGGGTAGCCGAAGATTATCACCAAAATTACGAGAAATTGAATCCAAACAATTCTTATATTAGAAATGTATCTATCCCTAGATTAAATAGGTTTAAATCTAAATTCCCTAAAGAGTTTTTAAAAGAAAACCATTAAAAATAGAGATTTATACCTAAACTTTAGACTTGTCAGATTTTAAAAATCTAATAGTCTCTTTTATAAAATAATGAGTAAATAAAAAAAGCCTATCAAATACATGATAGGCTTCTCACTATAAAGAAAAAAATTTGAGTTAGTCGTTCTTCTTTTTTCCTTCTAATTTATTTACGGTATCGTACATTATTGGTGTTGCAATAAATAACGATGAGTATGTACCCACTATAACACCTACTATCAAGGCAAACATAAAGCCTCTAATAGAATCGCCTCCAAAAATAAAGATAGCTAATAAAACTACTAACGTTGTTAACGATGTATTTAGTGTTCTACTTAATGTACTACTTAATGATACATTTACCACTTTATCAAATTTCCAAGAGGTATGCTCATTAAAGAATTCACGAATTCTATCGAATACTACCACCGTATCATTTAGTGAATAACCAATAACGGTTAATATGGCTGCGATAAATGCCTGATCTATTTCCATGCTAAATGGCATAAACTTATAGGTTAACGAGAATACACCTAATACGATTAATACATCATGGAAAACTGCTGCTACTGCACCTAATGAGTATTGCCATTTCTTAAAACGTAATAAGATATAAAGGAATACTACAATTAAAGAGCCTAGAATAGCCCAGAATGAGGCTTGTTTAATATCATCGGCAATGGTTGGACTTACTTTATAATACTTCATTAAGCCAACCGTTTTCGTATCGGCATCACTAATAAAATCTTCGTAAGACACGCCATCTAAATGTGGTATTAATGCTGTATATAATGCCTTTCTTAATTCTTCATCAACCTCAGCTCCAGTTTCGTTTACTTTATACTTAGTTGTAATTTTTAATTGATTCGCATCACCAAAGGTTTTAGCATCAGCACTACCGAAAGCATCAGAAAGTGTTGATGTAATTTCTGAAGCACTAACATCTTGTGCAAAACGTACTTGGTAGGTTCTACCTCCAACAAAATCGACACCTTGATCTAAACTATTAGTAAATAAAGATCCTAAACTTACAATAATGAATACAGCAGAAATAATATAAGCTACCTTACGTTTCTTTAAGAATTCAATATTAATATTTCTAAATAAATTTTTAGTAATAGCTGTTGAGAAGTCTAATTTACCCCCTCTATTTACATACCAGTCTACCAATAATCTTGTAATAAAAATAGCTGTAAATAACGATGTACCAATACCAATTAATAAGGTAGTTGCAAATCCTTTAATTGGTCCGGTACCAAAAATAAATAAAATTAATGCCGTTAAACCAGTTGTAATATTGGCATCTAAAATAGATGATAAGGCATTTTTAAACCCATCTTGAATAGCTTCTTTTTGCCCTTTCCCTTTAACTATTTCTTCTCGAATACGCTCAAAAATAAGTACGTTAGCGTCAACCGACATACCAATGGTTAATACAATACCTGCAATACCTGGTAATGTTAATACAGCACCTAATCCTGATAAAATACCAAAAATTAATAGGATATTTAATATCATAGCAACATCTGCAAATCCACCTGCTTTACCATAGTAAAAAATCATCCAAAGTAAAACTAATGCTAATGCAATCATAAATGATTTAGTACCACTATCAATAGCTTCTTGACCTAATGATGGTCCTACCACTTCACTTTGAATAATATCTGCTGATGCAGGTAATTTACCTGCACGCAATACATTTGCTAAATCTATCGCTTCGTTTAATGTAAAATCTCCTGAGATTGAAGAACTACCTCCAGCAATTGGGCCAGTAGTTACACCTGGAGCTGAATACACAATGTTATCTAAAACAATAGCAATTTGACTCCCTTGAGTAAATGCTTTACCTGTCATTTCTTCCCAAATCTTAGCCCCTTTTGCATTCATTTGCATAGACACTTCAGATTTCCCTGTTGGTCCAAATTGGTTACGTGCATCCGTTACTACCGCACCGCTTAATTGAGGTACATTTTCTCTATTACCAACTAAAGCATATAAATCTACAAGCTCACTATTCTTGTCTGGTTTGCCAAATGCAAATTTCGCATAACGTTGCTCTGCTGGTAATAAGGCTCTAACTTGTGGTAAACTTAAATAGTTTAATACTGTTTCTCTATCTTTTAATTCGAAACTTGCTATAACTGGACCACCTTGATAGCCTTGACCTTTTATTAAATCGAATAATGGGTTTACTATTGCAACTGCCGTAGAATCTGTTTCAGCTTCTCCTAAAAGTGCATCAATTTGTGAATCTTCTGCATTTTCTTCATCTTGAGATTCAACACCTTCATCAACTTTATCAACTTTAACAATGTCTTTTAAAACCTCATTAGCTTGTACTAAAAACGGAAAAAATTGTTCGCCTTTATAAGCATCCCAAAACTCTAATTGTGCCGTACTTTGTAATAATCCTGTAGCACGCTCAACATCTTTAACACCTGGTAACTCTACTAAAATACGACCAGAATTCCCTAAACGTTGTATGTTTGGAGACGTTACACCAAACTCATCAATACGTTTACGTAATACTTCGAAAGCAGACACTATGGATTCGTCAATCTTTGTTTCAATGATGCTTTTAACTTCATCATCTGTCATACTTCCATCAATCTCTCCATCTAAGGCTTTGGTATAAAATATATCTGGCGATGCTAATTTGGTATCACCTTTTATTTTATCAAATGCGATGAAAAAATCTTCTAAATAGGTATTTTGACTATCTTTTTGAAGCTCGGTTGCATCGTCTAATGCTTTGTTAAAAACAGGGTCTTTAGTATTATTTGCCAATCCTTTTAAAATATCCTTAACCGATACTTGTAAGATTACGTTAATACCTCCTTTTAAATCTAAACCCAGATTCATAGCTTTCTGCTTCACTTCATTATAAGTGAATTTTGCTATACCTATATTATAAACGGTATCTGTAGCTATAGATTCTAGGTAGTTTGTTTCTTCAATACTTCTTTTTGCTCTGTAGTTTTCTTCTGTATCGGCAACTTTATTTATAGCGATTTCTTGAGCTTCGCTCTCAATTTGATTGGCTTTGAATGTGAATGATAATTGATAAATACTTACCAAACCAAACAAAAGCGCAAATAATTTTACTAATCCTTTATTTTGCATTTTGTGTTTTTTTGTGTTTTAGTTTCCCACTTTCGTAGGTATGACAAATTTAATAATTCACAAGGCTATACCTTGTTCAAAATTGTTTTCATTTTAAAACGAGCAAATATAGAATTTTCTCGTAGGATTTTACAATTTTATGTTTTAATAATTTTGATAGCTCTTGGATTGATGATAAAAGCTAATTTTTATGAATTGAATTAAGCTAAAGGTCCAGCTCTAACTTCTGGTATTTTACATGAAGTATTGTCTATTGCAATGGCAATATTATAATATATTTTATAAGCTACTTTTTCAATGCTTTCGTTTATTTCAACAACATTAATAAAAGCGTATATATTTAGGTTTAAAAACCTATTGCTTTCAGCTTTTAACTCAACAACAGAAATGCCATTTAAATCCCATTCAACATCACTTTCATTTTGAATTTCATAAATATCGAGATTATAGTTAATCTTATTTTTATCAAAAGGAAGTTTTGAAGAGTCTTGATTTTGATTATTAAAAGCGTAATCTAAAGTTAGATTTTTTTCTTTTGAAAAGGTCTTTTTTATACTCGCTACATCTGTATCACTGTAATAAGTTATTACAAGTTTTCCGTTTTCTTCTTCCTTTATTTTAATATTATTAACACCTAAATCTTGCAATTGCTTTTTTACAATGGCAACAGTATTTTGAGTCTCCTCAGATGTTATTGAAGTATTTGTAAACTGTAATACAATTTCTTGATTTGGCACAGTAATTTGCTGCTGAGAAATAGCACCAAATAGGGTAAGAATAATAATAAAAGTACTAATGTACCATTTTGCCTTCATGCGCCAAATATAAAAAATAAAGACTGTATTTCTACAGTCTTTACATAAATATCTAATTTTATAAGATTTAATTTTAAAACTCAAGTAAGCCATTAGTTTTCTTAACACCTTCTGCACTTTGTTGCATATGTGCTTTTTCGGCATCACTAAGCTCAATATTTACAATACGTTCTATACCATTTCTGCCTAAAATTACTGGCACACCAATACATAAATCGCTTAAACCATATTCGCCTTCTAATAAAGCTGAGCATGGAAACATTTTCTTTTGGTCACAAGCAATAGCTTGTACTAATCCTGAAACTGCTGCACCTGGGGCATACCAAGCTGAAGTGCCTAATAATTTAGTTAGAGTTGCTCCACCAACTTTAGTATCTTCTTTTACTTGATTTAATCTGTCTTCACTTAAAAATTCAGATACTTTTACACTGTTTCGTGTGGCGTGTGATGTTAATGGCACCATACCAGTATCGCTATGTCCACCAATTACCATACCATCTACATCGCTAATTGGAGCTTCTAAAGCTTCAGCTAATCTGTATTTAAAGCGAGCAGAGTCTAGAGCGCCACCCATTCCTATAATCCTGTTTTTAGGAAGATTTGTTGATTTATGTACTAAATACGTCATCGTATCCATTGGGTTACTTACTACTATAATAATTGTGTTTGGAGAATACTCAATTAAACTTGACGATACCGATTTTACTATACCTGCATTAATCCCAATTAATTCTTCGCGAGTCATTCCTGGTTTACGAGGAATTCCAGAGGTGATTACACAAATATCACTATCTGCCGTTTTACTATAATCGTTTGTGATACCTGTAATTTTAGTATCAAACCCGTTTAAAGATGCACATTGCATTAAATCCATAGCTTTACCTTCGGCATAGCCTTCTTTAATGTCTAATAAAACAACTTCCGAAGCGAAATCTTTAATTGCAATATATTCTGCACAACTAGCACCAACTGCACCTGCTCCAACTACTGTAACTTTCATAAGTTTATTTTTTAAATGATTTGTGATTTGTTATAAATTCTAATCAAAATTCATGCTTTTTATTTACTTAAAACATGACTTTTGTTTGTTTTAAAAGCTATTTATTTTGGTTAACAAAAGTATGAATTTAAATGCTGTAAATGAAAAAAGTGCAAGATTAAATCTTGCACTTTAAATTCAAATAACTAATATAAACTAACTAAAACATAAATTTTTTTAATTATTAAAATATCTTTTTTTCATCTTTATAAAAAGAGAACTTAAATACTATCTAAACCCGAAGTTTAAACCTACTGAAAATGCATTAAATTCGGCTAAATGATATTCGGCATTAAGTCTAAAAAAACCTAATTTTAATTTTGTCCCTATAGTACCTCTAACCGCTGATGCTTCACTTGAAACTGAAAAAGGGTCTGTAATAGTTTGAGATAATAATGGTCCATTTGAAATAGTATAACTTCCTAATAAATCGGATTCTGATTTACCTTTAATATATCCTAAACCACCATAAAAATTAATGACAGGTAATTTTGTTGATGCAATTAATTGGAACAACCACGTATTTGTATCATTTTCTATGCGTTGATTATTACCACTTATTCCAGATGAATCTGTTAAATCGTAAGTACCATCTAAATGCGTATAAGCTATCAAACCTGAAATGGCGACAGGCAATAATTTATCGGCAGGTAGCCATTTGGTAAATTCCATTTGCAATCCGGCACCATACATGCTAATATCCACATCATCCGTATCAATTTTGGGTACAAAACGTGCTTTAACTTCTATGCCTTTACTAAGTCCAATAGCTCCTTGAATAAAAGCTGTTGGTAATAAGTTTGCTGTATCAGAACCTATGCCACTAGGCAACGTTATGGTTTCCTGTTGCTGTCCTAAAATAGGATCATCATAAGTAACTACTATATTGATATCTGGATCATTTTCCCCTAAAGCTGTTGCTACAGATTTTGAAGTTGAAGCATCTGTAAACGAAACAACAAAATCTTGGTCTGGATCACTATTGTAATCTGCAATATTCATTAAGAATGATTTATGATTATTTTGTATTGTAGCTGCATTAGCTATAATTGAAATTTCAAAACCTCCAAGTGGTTTTGCATCTGCTGTATTAAACCAACCAGCATTCATACTATGCATTAAACCATTGGTACCTGTCATTAAATAATCATTCGCAAAACGTTCAGCATTTTTTACACCTGCTGTTAATAAAGCATCAATATCTTGTGCTTTTGAAGTAATTGTCGCTAAAAACAACAACATAAGTAGCATTAACTTTTTCATTTTATTTTAAGATTTGGGTTTGACAAAAATATAAAAAAAATCACATAAAACAACATTTAATCGTTAAAATATTACTTTTTATCGATTTTTTCATAATAATTCCTTTTTTAAAAATTTATTCTTAGACTTAAATTTGGGGTTAAACCAAGGGATTTATTATTTATTTGAATAGCTGAGTTAGAGTTCTCTGGATCTACCTCATAATATCTGTTAATACTGTTTTTCTTATTAATAAGATTAATAACTCCTGCACTTATAGAGGCATTAGTGGTGTTTGAAATATTAAAATTATATTTAACAGAAGTATCTAATCTCATGAAATCATCTAAATTTTCATTATTAGGTAAATCATAATTAACTACTGTGTTATTACCATTCTGTATGGTCTCATTTCCTTCAACTGGTTTTGTATAGGGATGACCAGATCTCCAAATACCACCTATTGATATTTTTAAGTCATCTACAATATCATAATTAAAAGCCAAAGAAAACGAATGTCTAATATCTACATTGTTAGGAAAAACGGATGGTGTAAAACTTTCAAATTTGTAATCATTAATACTATAAGTATAACTTAACCATGTACTATATTTATTTGCGGTTTTATTTATAAGAAATTCTACTCCTTTTACATGATAACTTCCTTCAGCATTTAAATGTTGAAAATTATTATAAAACCCTTGATTAGAAGCTGTAATTCCTTCAACAACTTTATAAAAACCTTCTACATCTATTACTAAATTGTTTTGATTAAATTCTAAACCAAAAGACGCTTGTTTACTCTCAGAAATTTTTATTTCTTTTTCATCGGCTAAAATCCAGCGTCGGTTTTCAACACCTAAAAAATCATCTTGAAAATCTATAATCTGAGTTGCTGATTGGTTTTTAAATTCGCCTTGTAACTTTAATGCAAAATAATGACTTAGTTTTTGCCTAAAATTTAATCTAGGCTCCATTAAAATTTTATTGAATTTTTGAAAATAATTTCCTCGAACTCCTAATCTGAGGTAAGTATTCTGTTTTTTAAATTCTATTTCACTAAAAACTGCATGATTTAACAACACATCCTTTTTAGTTTTATCATAAGAAGGTACACTTACAGTGGTTTCGTTCAAAATACCAATTTCACTAAATTGATAACCACTTAAAAGGTTTAAGTAAGTATTAATTTTTAAATTAGTTTTAAGCTTAATTCCAGTTTCTAATACTTCATTTGCTTGCGTTAGTTTTTGGTCTGTTTCAATTCTGTAATCAACAGCGTCAACATTATACTTTGAGTAAAACATATTAAAATTTGTTGCAAACTTAGTACTCCAACGTGCATTCCAGCTAGCTCCAATACCTAAATTTTGTTGCTTTAAGTTACTGGTTTTAGATTCCGTTTCATCATCAGTACTAGTATAACTTTCCGTGTAATCTAAATTATTATTTATGCCAATAATGTTGGCTCTAAATTTATGATTCTCATTAAAATCAAAAAGCAGTTTTGCTGTATAATCGTAAAAGAAAAACTCTGACGACTTGTTGCTTTCACTTATATTATCGCTGTTAGTAGTCAACTCACTATCTTGAAAACTACGCTCAAAATAAGTATCGTAAGTCGGTGAGTTAAAAACATCTGTAAATGATCGCCTTCCGGATACATGCAATGCCAGTTTTTTACTTAATGGTATTTCAAAAAAAGCATCGGCATGTATTAAATTAATACCTAAACCGCCAGTAAAAACATCCCCTATTTTGTTTTTTGTTGACATATTAATGGTACTAGAAACACCATCACTAAACTCACTTGAAGTCCCATTTTTGGTAACTGTAACTTTGTTTGTTAAATAAGGGTTGTAAGCTGATATAAGTCCGAAAAAGTGCCCAGAATGATACATTTTAATATTATCCCAAAGTATTAAATTTTGGTCATTTGTACCTCCACGAACATTAATGTTTGCAATACTTTCGTTAACACTTTCTACTCCTGGTAAAGCTTGAATAGATTGCATAATATCTGGTTCTGTGAGACCCGGTAAAATACCAAACTTCTCCGTATTTAAAACAGTACTCCCATCTATGCGTTTTTGTAAACCAGTGGTTAAAAATTTTGATATTAAAACCTGATTGAGTTCTTCATTCTTCATTTGCATTTCTATGGTCTTACAAGTATTACTTAATAACATTAAATCCACAGCTTTGAAGATCTGTGTTTCAAAGCCTAAAAATGATATGATTATCTTTTTACTTATATCAACTTCATTCAAAGTAAAAGTGCCATCAATATCTGAGACAACTCCATTTGTAGAGTTTTCAATTAAAACCGAAGCCCCAAGTAAAGGTTCTTTATTTTTTTCTGAAACCAAAACACCACAAATAGATATGGTTTTATTAATGGTAGAGACTGTTATATAACGCTCGTTGAGGAATTTAAAATTTAAAAGTGTGGTTGCATTTAAATTCTCAATAATTTGATTTAATGTATCAGATTTGTTCGGTGTGTTAACCAAAACACCACTTACATCATTTACCGAATAGGAAAACTTAACATCAAATTGTTTTTCTAATTTCTGCATTAAATCCAATAAAGGCATCCTTTCTTCAGTTTGAAAACCAAAAGAAAAACAACAATAGATAGAAAATAAAATTAATAAGTATTTAGTTCTTAGCATAGTCATAGAACTCAACTTTATTGCCATTTATTTTATAGCTTAATTTAAGCGGAATGGTTACAGACTGCAACGCAATATTTTTATCGACGTGCGTAAAGCTTCCTGAAAAAGCTTTAGTAACATCGACCTTTGAAGCATCAATAATTATATTATATTGAATTTCTAATTCATTAATAACTTGCCAAAGTGGCACATTATCAAATGAAGACTCTTTAGCTAACCAAGATGGGTTTTCAGCATTAAAGTCTTTAGTTAAATCAATTTCGTTATTAATAACTCTAAATGATTTTCCTGGTGTAAGTATCACTTTTTGTTTATTATGTGTTACACTTACGGAACCTTCATAACATTGTACTTCAAAATAATTAGAACGCTCTTTTACATTAAATTGTGTACCCAATACTTGAATACTACCGGCATCTGTATTAACTGTAAATTTTTCGCCTTTTGTTACTTTAAAAAAGGCTTCTCCTTCTAAATCTAGACTTCTGTTATTTTTCCATTCTTTTTTATTAAAGGATAATTTAGATTGTGCATTTAAAATAACTTCTGAATTGTCTGGCAGATTAAACGTTTCTGTTTGTGCAATTTCAGTTGAATACGATTTTGTATTGTTAAAGAATAAAAAATAAGACGATGTTAACATAACTACTAAAACAGCAGCTACTTTTAAAAACGATTGAAAATTTAAAGGAATTACTTTAGAAGCTTCTTTCTTAAAAGCTTTAGTTTTAAATTCTGCTAAAGCTTTTTGAGCATCCACTTTAGGCGTATCAATTTGTTTGGCATAAAAAGCTGTTTTTTCCAATGCTGAAAAGTCTTCATCGGGATATCGCTTTTTAATTTCAGTAGTAGATATATCACCATTAAACCATTTTAATATGTCGTTTTCTTTGTTCATTTTTAGTTCATTCTATAAATAAGACACCTATATATATATTTACCCTACCCTAATTAAATATTTTCTATATGTGCTCTTAATATTTTTAGTGCGCCAGACATTCTTTTTTCAACTGCTTTTTGAGAAACCTCTAATAACTCAGCTATTTCTCTATATTTTTTTCCGTCTATTCTGTTTAATAAAAACACTTCGCGTTGCGCTTCAGTTAATAATGATATGGCATTTTGTAGTTTCGCTTTAAACTCTTCTTCTTCTAATAAGTATTCTGGACTCTCATTTGTTTTATCAACATAAGGAGCGGCTTTTGCATACTCTAAAACTACTTTATTATGCTTCACTTTATTTAAAAACAAATTATTAACTGTAGTAAATAAATATGTTTTTGCCTTTGTAAAATCTATTTTAGAACAATTCTCCCAAATTTTAGAAAATGCATCTTGAACCAAGTCTAATGCATTATCCTTATCACCACATTTATAGTACGCAAAATTACTAGCATGCTGAATGTTCTCTAAATAAAATGCATTAAAGTAAGTTTCTTCGCAAAGTTTAAGATCGTTACTATCCATTAATTGGTAAATATTAAAATTATAAGTTATTATTCTTTTTACAAAAATAGGGTAAATTAATTTTTAGTTGTCTTTAAGTTATATGAAACAAAAATATAATATTATGAAATCTGAAACAATTATTAAGATAGTTGAAACTCTATTAAAAATTGTATTGATTGTATGCGTTTTAGCCTCTATAAATTTAATAACAAAA
This sequence comes from uncultured Wocania sp., assembly GCF_964021735.1. Lineage (NCBI taxonomy): Bacteria > Pseudomonadati > Bacteroidota > Flavobacteriia > Flavobacteriales > Flavobacteriaceae > Wocania > uncultured Wocania sp. Next base: position 46,531 of record NZ_CAXIBN010000001.1, read on the forward strand.
ATTATTTTTAAATAAAAAGTAGGGTAAACTTAAACACAGGTGTCTTACTTATAGAAAGGCGAAAAAATCGCTATGAAAAAGAAAAAAATATAAACCCAAAAAATTAGTATTATGAAAACCTTAAAATTATTTACAGCAATCTTATTTCTATCATTTTTAGGATTAACGTCTTGTCAAGATGAAATTGATAACGAAAATGGACAAAATCCAAACACAAACTCAGCAAACTCAGAAACAGCAAATAACTTAGAACGCTCATCAATGTACGATGGTAGTTTTGATGACTTTTTAGACGGCATGTCTTGCTCTTCTATTTTATTGCCCGTTACTGCAACAATTAATAACACAGAAATAACTATTGTTAGTGAATCTCAATACAACTTAGTTTTAAACATACTTGGAGAGTTTACTAATGATGAGGATTCTATTGAATTTCAATTCCCGCTTTCAGTAAAGTTAAGTAATTATACAGAAGTACAGATAGCAAATCAAACAGAGTATGATGCACTTATGAATGCTTGCGAACAGGCTGAACAAAATGCTGAAGATGCTATTAATTGTTTAGATATAGATTTCCCAATAACCATTCTAACTTACAACTTAAACATAGAGCAAACTGGTAGTGTTGTTATTGAGTCTGAAAAACAATTATACACTTACATGAATAACTTTGGTAATGATGAAAAATTTGCAATTAATTATCCAATAACAGCTACTTTAAATGGAGATACTATAGTAGAAATTACAAGCGATATTGATTTAAAAGCTCAAATTACTGAATGTTTAGCTACAGACGAACTTAAAGAAGAGGCTGAAGAAAAGGCTAATACATTAGAAAGCATTTTAGTTGATGGGGCATTTAAAGTAGAATCATTTGTAACAGCTGGTGTTGATACAGCTAATGATTATGCTAACTATTCTATAGATTTTGCTAACGATTTAACATGTTTAGCAAAACATACAGTAAATGCAACTATTGATGATGTACAAGGTACATATGCCGTAACATCAGAACTTGAAGTATTTTTAAATCTAACTTTTTCAGGAAATGCTACTTTCGAATTATTAAATAATACATGGGAAGTTACAAGCTACTCCGAAAGTTCGATCTCTCTGCAAAGCACAACAAATGCTGCAATAACTCTAGTATTAGCCCAAATATAAAACTAGATTCGCATTTGTTACGTATGTTATGGTAAAACAGCTGTCAAGAATAGACAGCTGTTTTTAACAATTAAAAATAATTATAATGAAACATAAATTTTTAATAACACTTTTGCTTTTAGTCTTCATAAATTCATGTTCTAAAGAAGACATAACTAATACAGACCTTAATAATGGTACAGATAATGTAAATATAACTGCGAATCAAAAAGCAACAGGATCTTCATCTAACGATCTTTTATCTGATAATATATTTAAAAGTATGGTTATTGAAGTTGTTTATGTTGAAGGGTTTGAACCTACCCAAAATACTATTAATAATTTTAAATCATTTTTAGAAGCTCGAACTTTTAAACCTAATGGGATTACTATTGAAAAAAGAGCTATTACACCTACTGGAAAAGCAAAATACACCATTCAAGATATTATAACTATTGAAGATGCAAATAGAACCAAATACAACACGAATAATCAAATAGCCGTTTGGGCATTTTTTGCGGATGGAGAGTCAGACAAAAACACTAATAATAGTGTTGTTTTAGGCACTGCTTATAGAAACACCTCTTTTGTGATTTTTGAAGAAACTATTAAAAATTTAAGCAATAGTACTTTTGAACCCGATAGAAGTGTTTTAGAAACAACAGTTATAACACATGAGTTTGGGCATATTTTAGGTCTTACAAACCTGGGTTCAGATATGGTTAATGACCATGAAGATTCAGAGCATGCTAAACATTGTAATGTTGAAAGCTGCTTAATGTATTGGTCTGCAGAAACTGGAGATGGTCTATCAAATTTAATTGGAAATAGTAATGCCCCACAATTAGATTCGCAATGTATAGCTGATTTGCAAGCTAATGGCGGGAAATAATTTTTTTTAACTCAAAATTATAGAAATATGAAAACTAAATTTTTAACAACAATATTAATTATAACGGTGCTTTTTAATGCAAAAGCACAAGAAAATAAAAACTCAACTAAGTCTAATACTGGTATAAAACTAGGCTATAATTTAGCAGCTGTTAATTTTGATGGCGATACTGAAACCGGACAAAGACATGCATTTCATGTGGGTTTTTATGGAGAATCTTTTTTAAACGAAAGTGTTGCTCTTCAAATTGAATTATTATACTCACAACAAGGTTACGAATTACAAGATAATGGCGGCACTTTTACCCAAAAATTAAATTATATAAATCTACCATTACTACTAAAAATATATCCAAGTGAAAACTTTTTTTTAGAAGCTGGTCCTCAAATTGGTTTAGCCATTTCTCATAAAGAAGAGTTTGATAGCAGCTTTGGTTTATTTGATACCTCTCAAGAATTTAACCCTAGCAACTATGATTGGGGTATAAACTTAGGTGGTGGTTTTAAAACAAACTCAGGAGTATCTTTAGGCATTCGTTATCATATAGGAATGGGTGATGTTTACGACGAAGGAAGTCCAAAAAATAGAGTATGGCAATTCTCATTGGGCTTTGATTTTTAAACTTAAGAACTCAAACCAAAAAGACCATCAAAACTAATATTTTTGATGGTCTTTTTATATATAAACCTACGAGGTTTATTAATCATAGATGTATAATTAAATGACACTTTTCCAATTTAAATTAAAATAATAGTAGGGTAAAAAAGGTTTAAGGTGTCTTAATATTGAAAGTTAATTATTAATAACATTAAAATTATTAAGTCATGAAAATATTTAAAACATCAGTATTTATTATTGTTCTAAGTTTTTCATTTGTGATACAAGCTCAAGATTCTGAATCATCAAATGAAACAAAAATTGATAAAAAATCATATTATCAAAAAAGAGCATTAGAAGATGCTAAATATGAACAACAATTTAGTGCAGCAACTAAAGCAGAAGAAGAAACCTTTTGGAAAGATCAAAAAAATTATGAAAGTGATTTAAAAAGAAAAGACAGAAAAGCCTATAAAGCTTATATGAAGGGCAAAAAAGATGCCTATGCAGAACATTACGAGCATTGTAGCCATAATTGTCATCATAGTGATTACTATTATCACCACGCAACATTTTATTATTACAGGTACGATGGATATTACTATGAGAGATATCCTAGAAGAAGTACTATAAACACAAGAGTAAACGTAAGTACTCCAAATGTACGTTTAGGATTATTCTAAACATTTTACAGTAAAAAAAAATAGGCTATCAGAAAAAAGATAGCCTATTTTTTTATTTTATAAATTATTATTTAAGCATCAATATTAGCATAAATAGCATTTTTCTCAATAAATTCTCTACGAGGAGGAACCTCGTCTCCCATTAACATTGAGAAAATTCTATCTGCCTCAGTACCATTATCTATTTGAACTAAACGCATCGTTCTAAATTCTGGGTTCATAGTAGTATCCCAAAGTTGCTCTGCATTCATTTCTCCAAGACCTTTATAACGTTGTATTTTTGATCCATCTCCAAATTCTGAAACAATCTCATCACGTTCTTTATCAGACCAAGCATACTGTTTTTTAGCACCACGTTTTACTAAATATAATGGTGGTGTTGCAATATAAATATGTCCGCCTTCAATTAACTCTTTCATGTATCTAAAAAAGAACGTTAAGATTAACGTCGCTATATGGCTACCATCAATATCTGCATCACACATAATTACTACTTTATGGTAACGCAACTTTGAAAGGTTTAAAGCTTTACTATCTTCTTCAGTACCAATAGTAACACCTAAAGCTGTAAAAATGTTTTTAATTTCTTCATTTTCAAAAACTTTGTGCGTCATGGCTTTTTCAACATTCAAAATCTTACCACGAAGCGGAAGAATAGCTTGAAATGCTCTATCACGACCTTGCTTAGCTGTTCCACCTGCCGAATCTCCCTCAACAAGAAATACTTCACATTTTGCAGGATCTTGCTCAGAACAATCAGATAATTTCCCAGGCAAACCTCCAATACTCATTACCGTTTTACGCTGTACCATTTCACGAGCCTTTTGAGCTGCATGACGCGCTTGAGCCGCAAGAATTACTTTCTGTACAATAATTTTAGCATCGTCTGGGTTTTCTTCTAAATAATCAGTTAACATTTCTGAAACAGATTGACTTACTGCTGCAGAAACTTCTCTGTTTCCTAATTTGGTTTTGGTTTGACCTTCAAATTGTGGTTCTTGAACTTTTACCGAAATAATAGCTGTTAAGCCTTCACGAAAATCGTCACCAGCAATATCAAACTTCAATTTGTCTAACATTCCAGATTCGTCAGCATATTTTTTTAATGTATGCGTCAATCCACGACGAAAACCAGATAAATGTGTTCCACCTTCGTGTGTATTAATATTGTTTACATAAGAATGTAAATTTTCAGCATAGGATGTATTATAAATCATGGCTACCTCAACAGGCACCCCATTTTTTTCACCTTCAAAAGCAATTACATCTTTCATTAAAGGCTCACGAGTTGCATCTAAATACTTTATAAATTCTTTTAGTCCTTCTGTAGAATGAAATGTTTCACCTTCATATTCACCATCTTCTTTTTTAGTTCTTTTATCGACTAAATGAATAGTAATTCCCTTATTTAAATAAGCTAATTCCCGTAAACGACTTGCTAAAGTATCATAACTATACTCTAGTGTTTGTGTAAAGATAGTTGAGTCTGGCTTAAAGGTTACCGTAGTTCCTCTTTTATCAGTTTCGCCAATATGTTTAACTGGATACATAGCTTTACCGCGCTCGTATTCTTGCTCATAAACTTTACCTTCTCTAAAAACGGTAGCTTTTAAATGTTCAGAAAGTGCATTAACACAACTAACACCAACACCGTGCAACCCACCAGAAACCTTATAAGAATCTTTATCAAACTTACCACCTGCTCCTATTTTAGTCATAACAACCTCAAGTGCAGAAACGCCTTCTTTTTTATGTAAATCTACAGGAATACCACGACCATCATCCTCAGTAGTAATCGAATTATCCTCATTAATAATTACTGTAATATTATTACAGTGTCCAGCTAAAGCTTCATCAATTGAGTTATCTACAACCTCGTAAACTAAATGGTGTAGACCACGCGTACCAACATCTCCAATATACATGGATGGACGCATACGCACGTGCTCCATACCCTCTAAAGCCTGAATACTATCTGCCGAATAATTATGCTTGTTAAATTCTTCTTTTTTTTCGCTCATATTTATATTATTTATGATCTATTCTGGTTATTTTTTTCACAAAAAAAGACGCTATAAAGCATCCTTTTGAATACAAACAAATATACAAAATTAAAAAGCCTTTAAAAAGCCTTTTAGCATGTTTGCTTAATAATTATCAACAATTGTTAATTACTCAAAACGCTCTTAAATCGACTAAAAAGCATCTTAAAATTGATTTTATAGTTTTTTAAATCGTTATTAAATCTAAAAAATCATAAAATGCCTTAAAACGCATATTTTAGATTTTATTATAATGAAAAAGACCAACACAAAGCTGGTCTTTACTAATAAAAATATATAACTGAATACTCAATTAATAAGCATCATCGTGTACTTTTGCTACTGCTCTACCCGATGGGTCATTCATGTTTTTAAATGCCTCATCCCATTCTAAGGCAATTTTTGTACTACATGCTACACTAGGCTCTTGTGGTACACATAAAGCTGCTGCATCGCTCGGGAAATGCTCTTCGAAAATAGAACGGTAATAAAACTCTTCTTTGTTTTGTGGTGTTTGGATTGGAAATCTGAAATGTGCATTTTGGATTTGCTCATCGCTTACAGCGTTATTAACAACCTCTTTAAGCGTATCAATCCAACTGTAACCAACACCATCGCTAAATTGCTCTTTTTGCCTCCAAGCTACACTTTCAGGCAACATATCTTCAAAAGCCTTACGTACTACCCATTTTTCCATACGCTCACCGTTAATCATCTTGTCTTGAGGGTTAATTCTCATCGCAACATCCATGAATTCTTTATCTAAAAATGGAACACGACCTTCAATTCCCCATGCTGCTAAACTTTTGTTAGCTCTTAAACAATCGTACATATGAAGCTTGCTTAATTTACGCACGGTTTCTTCATGAAATTCTTGAGCATTAGGTGCTTTATGAAAGTACAAATAACCCCCAAATAATTCATCTGCTCCTTCTCCAGATAACACCATTTTAATTCCCATCGATTTAATAACACGAGCCATTAAGTACATAGGCGTACTAGCTCTAATGGTAGTAATATCATAAGTTTCTAAATTATAAATCACATCGCGAATAGCATCTAATCCTTCTTGAATAGTAAACTTAATTTCGTGGTGAATGGTTCCTATATGATCTGCTACTTTTTGTGCTGCAGCCAAATCTGGAGAACCTTCTAACCCTACTGAAAATGAATGCAATTGTGGCCACCAAGCTGCTTGTTTGTCATCAGATTCTATACGTTTTTCTGCATATTTTTTCGCTATTGCTGAAGTAACAGATGAATCTAAACCACCTGATAACAAAACACCGTAAGGCACATCACTCATTAATTGTCTGTGTACCGCAGCTTCAAGCGCTTCTTTTATCTCGCTGATACTGGTTTCGTTATCTTTAACCGCATCATATTCTGTCCATTCTCTGTTATACCATTTTACAAACTCACCATCTTTACTGCTTAAATAATGCCCTGGAGGGAACAATTCTATTTTAGTACAAACACCTTCTAAAGCTTTTAATTCTGAAGCTACATAGAATGTTCCGTTTTGATCCCAACCTATATAAAGTGGAATAATTCCCATGTGGTCTCTTGCTACAAAATATTCATCTTTTTCAACATCGTAAATAGCGAAGCCAAAAATACCGTTCATTTCATCTACAAAATCTACTCCCTTTTCTTTATACAATGCCAAAATAACTTCGCAATCGCTTTCTGTTTGAAATGTATATTTACCTTCAAACTGTTTACGTAATTCTCTGTGGTTATAAATCTCACCATTTGCTGCTAGAATTAACTTTTTATCTTCACTAAAAAGTGGCTGCTTTCCTGAGGCTGGATCTACTATAGCCAAACGCTCATGTGCCATTATTGCTTTGTCGTCACTATAAATTCCACTCCAATCTGGTCCACGATGACGAATGGTTTTAGACATTTCTAATATTTGAGGTCTTAAATCTTCAGCCTTTTGCTTTAAATCGAATGCACATACAATTCCACACATAATCTTTATCTTTTAATATATTTTATTCTAATTAATGATACAAAAATGCTATTATAGTTTTATTATAAAAACACAAAGCGAATAATTCGTTACAAATTAAAACTATTTAATAAGTATTTAGATAAATATGAAACTATAAAATTAATTTTTAGAAAGACCTTCTTGAAAAATGTAAACTTTAACATTCTGAAACGACTTTTATAAAAATATTAAGAGAATATCCCATTACCTTTAAAACATTCTAAAAACTTAAGAATTATTATGAAAAAATTATCATGTATTACAGCCATTGCTTTTGTTATGCTTTTATCAACTAATGTAAACGCTCAAGAGTTCGCAAAAGTGGACAAAAGCCCATTAGATGCTTCATTTTATAGAACTGAAAGAAATGCTCCTGCTTTAATAAAAATAGTATATAGCAGACCTTTTCTAAAAGGAAGATCTCTAAGTAAATTAGCCCCAAATGGAAAAGTTTGGAGAACAGGTGCTAATGAAGCTGCTGAAATTACTCTTTACAACGATATGAAAATAGCAGGAAAAAATGTTAAAGCTGGAACCTATTCGCTTTTTACAATTCCAGGAGAAAATGAATGGACTATTATTTTAAACTCAGACATTAATGTTTGGGGTGCTTACTCTTACAAAGAAGCAAATGATGTTGTTAGGGTTAATGCTCCTGTTACATCAGATGAAGAATCTATTGAAAACTTCTCTATAGCTTTTAATAAAACTGACGATGGTGTAAATATGCATTTAGGATGGGGAACGACAAGAGTAACAGTTCCGTTTACTAAATAAGACGTTGAACAAAACTAAAAATATCCATAAAGATTTTTTAATCTTTATGGATATTTTTAGTTTAGAAAAACCGATGAACAATGAATTTACGGAATATTTAAATATTTATGCGTTTGTAGCGACACTTTCCATTTAGGATTTGCCATTACATAATCTACAATTTCTGGAACAACTTTATCACGTTTACTCCATTCTGGTTGCAAATATAAAATGCAATCTTTATTTACTTTAGAAGCTTGTTCTTCTGCAAAGCGAAAATCGTCTTTATTATATACAATCACTTTAAGTTCGTGTGCTTTTTCGTAAACCTCTTTAGTTGGAAGTTTCATTTTTTTAGGAGACAAACAAATCCAATCCCAAGTTCCTGTCAATTTATAAGCGCCAGAGGTTTCAATATGTATTTGTAAGCCTTCAGCTTTAAGCTTATTAGTTAAAAGCGTCATATCCCAAGTTAAAGGTTCTCCTCCAGTTATTACAATAGTATCACTATATTTTTTTGCATTTTCTACAATTTTGTTTGTATGGGTTGGCGGATGTAAATCGGCATTCCAACTTTCTTTTACATCGCACCAATGGCAACCCACATCGCATCCTCCAATTCTAATAAAATAAGCCGCAGTGCCTTTATGATACCCTTCTCCTTGGATAGTATAAAACTCTTCCATTAATGGTAACATTTCACCTTTATCAACTAAACTTTGAAGCTCTTTTTTCATAGTTTGCAAAGATACGTATTCCTATTATAAATTTGCTATTTTGATTTCCAAATGAAATTACCTACTTTCGTGTCTTATTAAAATTTTAAAGTAAATTGCTCTCAACCTCTCTCTCAAATGAAAAAAACTGCGTATTTAATAATACTGCTTTGCTGCAGCTATTATTACAGTGCCGCTCAAGTTGGTATTGGCACAACAAATCCAGATGCTTCGTCTATACTTGATGTAGAATCTACAGACAAAGGAGTCCTTATCCCTAGACTTACTACTGTTCAAATTAATGCTATAGTTAATCCAGCTAACGGATTAATGATATATAATACTGATTTAAATGAGTTTCAGTTTAATTGTGGCACCACGGCAATACCAGACTGGAGTAAAATTTCTCATGGAAACTCTGTAAAATATAGTAACACAGACATAACGTCTAATTTAAACTCTTCGTCATATACTAATATTCCTATTTTTGGATTATTAGATTGGAATGATGATACTACGTTGTATTCCCAATCTGGAAATACAATAACTATAAACACTACTGGAAGATATAGGATTACTACTAATATTGCTTATACTGTGCCAAGTGTGGGTAACAATACTCATCAGCGTGTTTCTGTAGAGGCTCGATTAGCAATTAATGGAACACCAACAGGAGCTATTGCCAATACAGGCTATGTAAGGCGTGCTAATAACCATAATGAAGCATCATTACATATAACCGAGGTTTTTAATATTATAGCAGGACAAACCATAAGTGTACAAACTATAAGAGGTGGAAATAGTGCCCCAGCAAATTTTAGAAGTGTTGGCACCTCAAATATTTACATTGAAAGAATAAAATAATTAACTTTATTTACTAAAAACCTTATTTTTTTCTTCTTCATTTTTCCTGTATTTTTATGCAAAATTATTAGGCATGAGTAATAAGGAAAATTTTTTTAAGCATATCTCTGAGGGCAATACCACCAAAGGCGATTTTATTCCCATTGGTGCTGCAATGTTAAATGGTGAAACTGTTACAGGTGCACATGTAAAAATTCCTTTAAAAACCATGAATCGTCATGGTTTAATTGCTGGAGCCACAGGTACTGGTAAAACCAAATCGTTACAAGTTTTAGCCGAAAATTTAAGTGATAAAGGTATTCCTGTTTTACTTATGGATATAAAAGGTGATTTAAGCGGATTAGCGCAACCAAGTCCTGGGCATCCTAAAATTAACGAACGCCACGAAAAAATTGGATTACCATTTGAAGCTAAATCGTTTCCTGTTGAAATTTTAACACTTTCTGAGCAAGATGGTGTTAGGTTAAGAGCTACTGTTAGTGAATTTGGTCCTGTTTTACTATCGCGTATTTTAGGTTTATCTGAAACCCAATCTGGTGTAGTAGCTGTTATTTTCCAATACTGCGACGATAATAAATATCCTATTCTTGATTTAAAAGATTTTAAAAAAATATTACAATATGCCACTAACGAAGGTAAAAAAGAATTTACCGAAGCTTATGGCAGAATATCAACAGCATCAACAGGCGCAATCCTAAGAAAAGTTATTGAGTTAGAGCAACAAGGTGCTGATCTATTTTTTGGCGAAACCTCTTTTGATGTTGATGATTTATTACGTGTTGATAAAGATGGTAGAGGCTACATTAACATTATCAGACTTACCGACATTCAAGATAGACCCAAACTATTCTCAACATTTATGTTAAGTTTATTGGCTGAAATTTATTCAACTTTCCCAGAACAAGGTGATAGCGATAGGCCAGAACTTATTATGTTTATTGACGAAGCACATTTAATTTTTAACGAAGCATCAAAAGCCCTATTAAATCAAATTGAAAGCATAGTAAAGTTAATACGCAGTAAAGGTGTCGGATTATATTTTGTAACCCAAAATCCAACCGATGTTCCCGAAGCTGTTTTAAGTCAATTAGGTTTAAAAGTGCAACATGCTTTAAGAGCTTTTACTGCAAAAGATAGAAAAGCCATTAAACTAACCGCACAAAATTATCCAGATTCTGAGTATTACGATACTACCGAAGTTTTAACATCCTTAGGTATTGGCGAAGCTTTAGTCTCGGCTTTAGATGAAAAAGGGCGACCAACACCACTTGCAGCAACCATGATGCGCGCACCAATGAGCAGAATGGATGTTTTAACCGATAGCGAATTGAGCAATTTATTATCTGAATCTAAAATGGTTAAAAAGTATAATGAAGCTATTGATAGAGAAAGTGCTTACGAAATGCTCAACGAAAAAATAAAACAAGCTGAAGCTGAAGAAACCAAAGAAAAAGCGCGACAAGAGAGAGAAGCACTTAAAAAAGTAGAATCTAAACAACGAGCTTTATCAACAAGACGAAAAAGTACACGTATAAATCCCATAGTTAAAGTACTTACAAGTGCTACATTTATAAGAAGTGTTTTTGGCATTTTAAATAAAGTTTTAAAAAAATAATCAAATATCAACACTTCAATAATTCTAATAAAAAATAATCAATGCACAAATCAATTTTCAGCCTCATAATCTTAACCCTATTTGTAGTTAGTTGCAAAAAGGAACAAGACCCTTTTCAAATTAGCAAACACCATGTTGGACTACTAACCGACTCTACTCAAGTTAAAGATTTAGAACTAGTCTTTAGTAAAGATTCAGTTGTAAAACTTATTAGTGGTGATGAGTTTACTGGTAACAATAGTGATATTAAAATTTTTGAAAAAGGTGGTAAAAAACTATTATCGTTAACCCCAAGACAATCTTTAGATTCAACCTCGGTTATACAAAGTGTTCAAATTTTCGATCCTCGTTTTAAAACTGATAAAAACATAACAACTTTAAGCACTTTTAAAGACATCACAAATAATTATAAAATTTCAAGAATAGACAATTTAATAAATTCTATTGTAATTTCTGTAAACGACATTAATGCTGCTTTTACAATTGATAAAAAAGAACTACCTGCAAACCTTCGTTTCGATATGAATTTAAATATTGAATCTGCACATATTCCTGATGATGCAAAAGTGAAATACTTTTTCTTAAATTGGAGTAAAATTTAATAAAACAAATCCTATGAATCCACTTATCTCAAAGCTTTTAGTTAATATCGCTCGCAAAAGGCTTGAAGATAAACACACAAACAAACCAATAAATACAAATGAACTTGCTCCTGCTGTTAGAAAACTAAAAGTAGAACTGTCTCATGGTATTAAAGAATATATTTTCATATTAATTGGTGTGTTTTCTGCTGGTTTTGGTTTAAAAGGTTTTTTATTACCTAATAAATTTATAGACGGTGGTGCCACTGGAATCTCACTATTATTAGAACATATAACATCCTTAAATTTAGGATTATTATTAGTACTAGTTAACCTGCCTTTTGTATTTCTAGCTTCTAAAACCATAGGCAATAAATTTGCTTTAAGAAGTATTGTAGCCATTACCCTTTTAGCATTTGTTGTTCATTTTGTAGACTACCCAATTATTACAGAAGACAAATTATTAATTGCTGTTTTTGGTGGTTTCTTTTTAGGTTTAGGAATTGGAATGTCTATGCGAGGTGGGAGCGTTATTGATGGCACCGAAGTTTTAGCCATTTATTTGGGTAGAAAATTATCGCTCACCATTGGCGATGTATTGTTACTTATTAACATTATAATCTTCTCTATAGGTGGTTATATTTTATCTATGGAAACAGCTCTTTACGCTATATTAACATATTTAGCAGCAGCAAAAACCGTAGATTTTGTAGTTGATGGTGTTGAAGAATATGTAGGCGTTACTATAATTTCGAATAAACATGAAGAATTACGACTTATGCTTACAAAAAAGCTAGGGCGGGCTTGCACCATTTATGCAGGAAAAGGCGGTTTTGGAAGTAATGGAGAAAGCTACGACAAAGACATCATTTACACTATTGTAACACGATTAGAACTTGCTAAACTGCAGACTGAAATTGATAAAATTGATGAAAAAGCCTTTGTTATTATGGGCGTTGTTAAAGATTTAAAAGGCGGAATGATTAAGAAAAAACCGATGAAATAATCGAATTAACAAAAATTGTATTACAATAAAAATATGCCTCAAAAAAAATACACCATACAAAACAAGCCTTTTATCGTACCAACTAACGATGGTAAAATTATAAGCGAACATTTTGGAATAGCAACCGATAGGAATTCTAAAATAAGTATCGCACACATGAAAGCACCAGCAGGTTGGAGCGAACCTTTTCAAACTCCAGAATTTGATGAATACACATTCATTATCAAAGGCAAAAAACAATTTATTATTGAAAACGAAACCGTTGTTTTAAAAGCTGGTGAATCTATCAAAATTAAAAAAAATACAAGAGTACAATATTCCAATCCGTTTAAAGAAACTTGCGAATATATTGCCATTTGCACGCCTGCATTTTCTATGAATTTAGTAAATAGAGAGGATTAAATGAAGCAGTATCTTCCAAAAATTATTGGTTTTTCTATAAACCTTATAAGTTATTTTTCATCTTCACGTGCAGCAAAAATAGCGATTTACATTTTTTCAAAACCAAGAAAGGGTAAGCTAAAAGAAGAGGAAATAAATTATCTTAAATCCGCTATAGAAAAAGACATTATTTACAATAATTTCACCCTAAAAACATATCACTGGAAAGGAAATAAAGAAACCGTTCTACTTGCACATGGTTGGGAAAGCAACTCTTTTAGATGGAAGGATTTAATCGAGATACTTCGAAATCTAGATTATACGGTTATTGCTTTAGATGCACCTGCTCATGGTAATTCTGGAAGCAAAACATTCAACGCTTTGTTATATTCAGAATGCATTAATGCTACTCTAAAACAATTTAAAGTCGATACCATTATTGGGCATTCTGTTGGCGGTACAGCTAGTGCTATTGCATTAGATAGCAACAATAAATTATCTATTAAAAAATTAATTTCACTAGGAGCTCCTTCAAACTTTATTGGCTTGGTTAAAAATTATAATAACATGATGGGGTTTAATAAAAATGTTATTAAAGCTATAAACATATACTATTTAAAACATTTTGGATATTTACCAGAATATTTTACTGTAGCAAATTTTTCAAAAAACATTCAAGCAAAGGGGTTAATTATTCACGATAAAAAAGACAGAATTATTCCTTACAGAGATGCTTTAGAAATTAAAAAACATTATCAAAATGCCGAACTAATTAAAACCATGGGGTTTGGTCACGGGCTTAAGTCAGATAAAGTCTATAATCATATAATAGAATTTTTAAACACCTAAGTTTATTGTACTTTTGAGCCATGAGTGAAGGATTAAAACGAATCAACAAATTTTTAAGCGAAGCTGGATATTGCTCGCGCAGAGAAGCAGATAAATTAATTGAAGCTGGTAGAGTTACAATTAACGGTGTAGTACCAGAAATGGGAACAAAAATTACACTAAATGATATTGTACATGTTGATGGAAAAGAAATTAAAAACACTAAAGAATCTTTTGTTTACTTAGCGTTTAACAAACCCGTCGGAATAGTTTGCACTACAGATACAAGTGTAGAAAAAGATAATATTATCGATTTTATTAATTACTCAAAACGTATTTTTCCTATAGGTAGATTAGACAAACCCAGCGAAGGTTTAATACTTTTAACAGACGATGGCGATATTGTAAACAAGATTCTTAGAGCAAGTAATAATCACGAAAAAGAATATATTGTTACAGTTGATAAACCCATTTCGCAAACGTTTATTAATAGAATGTCTAACGGTATTTATCTTGAAGACTTAGGGCAAACGACAAAAAAATGTGAAGTCAAAAAAATAAATTCAAATACGTTTAGTATTATTTTAACTCAAGGATTAAACAGGCAAATTCGTCGCATGTGCGAATATTTAACTTACGAGGTTGAAACCTTAAAGCGTATTCGAATAATGAATATAAAACTCGATATGCCTTTAGGCGGATACAGAGAACTTACCAAAGATGAGCTTAGCGAATTAAATAGATTAATTAGCACATCTAACAAAGAATATATAGCATCTACAAATAGAATAAAAAAGTAAAATTATATCAAACATGGCATCTCCTTTTCATTTAGCAATTCCTGTTTATAATTTAGAAGCTTGTAGAACATTTTATCGCGATATTTTAAATTGCGAAGAAGGACGAAGTAGTACCCATTGGATAGATTTTAACTTTTTTGGACATCAATTAGTTATTCATTACAAACCCAAATCTAACCAAGAGTTAGAGTTACACACAAATCCTGTTGATGGAAAATCTGTACCTGTACCCCATTTTGGAGTCGTTTTAGATTGGGAAACTTTTCACGCTTTCGCGGAAGATTTAAAAAGTAAAAATATTGAATTTGTTATAGAACCTTATATTAGGTTTGAAGGTTTAGTAGGCGAACAAGCCACTATGTTTTTTTATGATCCATCTGGTAATGCTTTAGAGTTTAAAGCCTTTAAAGATGTTGAGCAATTGTTTACTAAATAGTAGTTTCCAGTTTTTTACGCTTTCTTTCAGCTAAAAAAAATGGTAAATAAATCAATAAAAAATAGGGGATTATTATTATCTGTACTACAATTATATAAAATGGCCATTCCCCAAAATAATCTAGTACCGATGCAGACTGTGGCTTTTCATTTAAATAAAAATAATTAGCATTTAAAACGTAATTAATAACAACCATAAAAATAACGTAAAACTGCAATGCAAAGAATGATTTAAAAATACTTTTAAAAGTTGGTTTCATTTTAAACACAAAAATGGCATAAAAAATAATAATTAAAAGCCCCAAATGAACCACCCAATATCTAAAATAATCGAATGCTGGAAACCCTTGTGCAATATCTGGTGTTAAAATACCTTGTGTTGTTCCTGCTATTATCCAAAAAAGTAATATTTCGAACATCCAAAACTTTCTGTAATAGGTGAAAACAGGTATTAGTAATGCTATTAAACTACATAAGTACAAAGGTAAATCAGTAGTAATATTGTAATTACCCATACTTATGCTATGCAAATGATATCCAAATACAGTAATTGAAACTAAACACCCAAATACGTGTAACGCTTTCTGCTGTTGCTTTTTACTTAATTTTTGTTTGGAGTATTTAATAAATAAAATACAAAATATAACCGAAAAAAGAATTGGTAGTATATGCTCAAAACTACCAATAGCAACTCTTTTAAATAAAAAAATTGCGTTATAAATAATGAAATTCATAACGCAATTTAATAAAATTATAACCACTAGTTTGAATGTCTTTCTCTTGCTAATAATGTGTTTTTAAGTAACATGGCAATCGTCATTGGTCCAACACCACCAGGAACAGGAGTAATATAACTAGCCTTTTTACTTACACTTTCAAAATCCACATCACCTGCCAATCTATACCCATTTTTCTTGGTTGCATCGGGAACACGAGTAATTCCTACATCAATAATTACAACATCTTCTTTTACCATGTCTCCGGTTAAAAACTCTGAAATTCCAATGGCAGCAACAATTATATCAGCTTCTCTAGTTATTTCTGATAAGTTTTTTGAACGGCTATGAACAACCGTTACAGTTGCATCACCTGCCTTTCGTTTCTGGCTCATCAATATACTCATTGGACGACCAACAATGTGGCTACGCCCCATCACAACAACATTTTTTCCAGAAGTTTCTATTTGATAACGCTCCAACAATTCCATAATACCGTATGGAGTAGCTGGCAAAAATGTTGGTAAATCTAAAGCCATTCTTCCAACATTTACGGGATGAAATCCATCTACATCCTTATCTGGATTAACAGCCATTAAAACCTTTTGCTCATCAATTTGTTCTGGTAAAGGTAATTGTACTATAAATCCATCAATATCATCATTTGTGTTTAATTCGTTAATCTTTTCTAGCAAATCTTCTTCTGAAGTGTATTCGGGCAATTCAATAAGCGTAGAGTTAAACCCAACAAGTTTACAGGCTTTTACTTTAGCATTAACGTAAGTCATGCTTGCTCCATCAGAACCTACCAAAATTGCAGCAAGATGTGGTACTCTTTCCCCTTTTGAAACCATAGAGCTAACATGATTAGCTATTTCTTCTTTAATCTCATTGCTCGTTTTTTTTCCGTCTAAAATTGTCATACTAAATAGTTTTCAGTCGCAGTTTTCAGTCGCAGCTCTTACTCTGCTGACTTACTCATACTTATAATTAGTTTTCAGTTTTTACTCTAAATTTATCTGGGTTGTTAATCATATAATTTATTAGCTTCCCTATTTCTTTACTTTTTCTATGCATTTTGCGTAATCTCCAGACGAAATATAGTTACAAGCCAATGCAAAATCTAGCCATGTGTTAGTTTCAGAGTTTTCTCCATCTGCATCAGTCAATTTACTAATAAAATGTTTTGGATACCTTCTTTTCCGATAAGCTTCCGAGATATTTGCACATACTGAACGTGAACTTCTTCTTATTTGATCTGTTAAAGAATAGGTTTCTTCTTTTGGAAAGGATTTCGATATTTCAAAAATATCCATTGCTAAATCAAATGCCTTTTTGTAAGCCAATAATTGTTTAAAATCCATATTTCTTTTAACTGCAAACTGAGACTGAGACTATAAACTAGCGCATATTCTTCATCATTTGCATCATTTTTTTACCGCCACCACCTTGCATCATCTTCATCATTTTGCTCATT
>NZ_CAXIBN010000002.1:0-53467 GCF_964021735.1 uncultured Wocania sp.
GGCATTGGTTTTTGCTGGTATTCTTTTATAATAAACGCACGTCCCATTTCTATAGACTGGCTCATCATCTTGTACAACTCGGGTTCAAATCGAAATAAGTCTTGTAAATAAAAACCATCAATTCCATAACGCTCAAAGATTTGAGAACCCAATCCCATTCTATAGGCACCGGCTATTAAATTGTTTTCGTTATCCCATAAAAACATGTGGTGGTAATAGGTGTCAAAACCATCTAAATCGATAGATTCATTGGTGCCCTCACCCACTTCTCGAAAGGTGATTTCTCGTAAACGCCCAATTTCTCTTAATATGTTAGGTATACTTTTAGCAGGCGCTAAATACACTTCGTAATTTTTACTTGTAAGTAGCTTACAATCTTCTTTTTTTAGTATTTCAATCTCAGAAATCATAATTTCTGAATTAACAGGAGTTACAATTTTTTTAGGTGCTTTTGGGACTTTAAGTGTTGACGAAATATTATCTAATATTTTTGATTTATCCTCAAAAGCATTAGATAGCATATAGGTTTTTCGTCTTAAAAAATCCGTAAATTCATTAAGTGTTGTGTGTTCTTTTTGATCGTTTACAGAAATAGGTTTTCCTATTCTAACTTTAATAACACGTCTTTTCTGTGTTAAAACTTCCGATGGTAATTTAGCGGTTCTAAACGTATCGCTAATTTTAGAAAGCTTATAAAATAACTTGCTGTTTTTGGCATGAAAATAAATGGGAACTACAGGGACTTCAGCTTTTTTAATAAGTTTCATAGCAGCTTCTTCCCAAGGTTTATCAACCACTAATTTGCCGTCTCGATAAGTTGAAACCTCTCCTGCAGGAAACACCCCAAGCGGATGCCCATCTCTTAAATGAAGAATAGAATTTTTAAAACCAGCAATACTAGATTTTGCATCTTTCCTATCTTCAAAAGGATTTACAGGCATAATGTATGGTTTCATCGGCTCAATTCGATGTAGTAAAAAGTTGGCTATAATTTTAAAATCTTTGCGTTGCTCTAGCATCAATTTTAAAAGTAAAATTCCATCAATACCTCCAAGCGGGTGATTAGAAATTGTGATATAAGCACCATCTTTTGGAAGTCGTTTTAAGTCTTCTTCTGGGATTTCAAACTTTATTTGAAATTCATCTAATATGCTATCCAAAAACTCGATGTCTTTTAGGTGCTTATTTCTATTGTAAAATTTATTAAGTGTAGATATTTTAAGAACTTTCATTAAAAGCCAACCAATAAAAGTGCCTATAAAACCATATTTGTCTAATTGTATGGCTTTGGCTACTTCTTTTGCGGTTACAAGTCCTGTATCTTGTTGTTTGGTCATGAGTGTAAATGTACTAAATAAACTATTTAGTTACTACTTGAACTGTTTCTTGTGTTAATTGTTTTAATAACACGGTTTTACCAGTTTCAATTTGTTTAATGGCATTTTTATTATAATGTCTAATAGTATAAAGAGAAACATTTTCGGTACATGTTACTTTAAATTTTGCTTTTAAATGATGCAATAATTTATTGAGGTTGTTATAAATATTATCAACACAAACTGAAAAACTTATAGCTGAATTTTGAATAACATCTACCTTCATTTTATATTGGTGTAATAACTTAAAAATGGTACTAATATTGTCTTCTACGATATATGAAAAATCTAAAGATGATAAAGAAATAAGGACTTGGTTTTTCTTAACAATAAAGCAAGGAATCATAGGTTCTAAAGTTGTGTTTTTACCAACCATTGTACCTATTTTATCAGGATTTAAAAAGGATTTAACATAAAGCGGAATTTCTTTTCCTTGTAGAGGTTGTAATGTTTTTGGGTGAATTACAGAAGCACCGTAAAAAGCCAGTTCTATAGCCTCTCGATACGATATTTTATTAAGTAATTGTGCATTTTCAAAATAACGTGGATCTGCATTTAAAACCCCCGGAACATCTTTCCAAATGGTAACGCTTTCGGCATTTAAACAATAAGCATAAATGGCTGCAGTATAATCGCTCCCTTCTCTCCCAAGTGTGGTTGTAAAGTTATTAGAATCACTACCTAAAAAACCTTGTGTAATATTTAAAACATTTTTGTTGAATTGTGAGGTTATTAAGCGTTGTGTGTCGTCCCAATTCACATTCGCTCGTCTGTAATAATTATCTGTTTTTATTTGATTGCGTACATCTATCCAATTGTTTTTTATGCCAATTGTGTTTAAGTATTCGCTTATAATAGTGGTCGAAATGAGTTCGCCAAAACCAATGGTTTGATCGTAAACAAAGTTGTAATCAGGTGATTTATTGGTTTTAAAAAAACTAGTTAATTCACCAAAAAGTGTTGTTATTTTTTTAAAGACTGGATGATTTTCATTATCAAATAAATCTAATAAAATTTCATTATGAAATTTTTTAACCTCCTGTAGCGAACTTTGTAATTCAGCTTTATTTTCAAAATAATTTTTTAAAACAAGCTCGATAGCGTTGGTGGTTTTTCCCATTGCCGAAACTACAATTAAAGTATTTTTATACCCCACTTTTTGTAACACCGTCGCTAAGTTTTTTACACCATTTGCGTCCTTAACCGATGCACCGCCAAATTTGAATACTTGCATATTATAGGTTTGCTACATAATTTTTAATCCCCATTTCATTTAAATGCACCACATCCCAATCGCGTTTTACATCAGCACCTTTTTTTTCGTAGAGAGTAATGGCTGGTTCGTTCCAATCTAACACTTCCCAATTAATACGTTTTACACCCAAATGGTACCCATATTTAACAACTTCATCTAAAAGAGCAGTACCTATGCCAGCACCTCTCATTTTTTTGCTTACCACTAAATCTTCAAGGTGTAAAACCCTTCCCTTCCATGTGGAGTAGCGGTTGTATACTAAAGCAATGCCTTCTATTTTTGAATCTACTTCTGCAACAAAGCAATGAAATCTGGGATTTTCTCCATAACCATCTCTTTGTAAATCTTCAACAGTAACTTCAACAGCATCAGCTTCTTTTTCGAAATGAGCTAGTTCTTTTATTAATTCAAGAACTTGTGCCATATCATTCTTGTTAGCGTTTCTTATATTATATTTCATATTTTTAAAATAATATCAAATATAGTTTAAAGTTAAATATTTAAACACATTAATCTTTTACGAAAACGTTGTAGTTAGTTAAAAATTAACAGATATTTGCACAAACAAAAAAACGTTTTCATGTCTAGAAAAAATCAAACTTTAGGTGAGTTTATTATTGAAAATCAAACGTCGTTTAAGTATAGTTCGGGCGAATTATCTCGACTTATTAATTCTATTCGATTGGCAGCAAAGGTTGTAAACCATGAAGTTAATAAAGCAGGATTGGTTGATATAATTGGTGCTGCAGGCGATACAAATATTCAAGGTGAAGATCAACAAAAACTAGATGTTTATGCGAATGAAAAATTTATACAAACACTAACTAAAAGAAATATTGTTTGTGGGATTGCAAGTGAGGAGGAAGATGACTTTATTTCGATTAATAGTCAAGATGAAAATAATCAGAATAAATATATTGTTTTAATTGACCCATTAGATGGATCGTCGAATATCGATGTTAATGTTTCTGTAGGAACTATCTTTTCTGTTTATAGACGGGTAACTCCAGTTGGAACTCCAGTTACTTTAGCAGATTTCCTTCAAAAAGGAAGCCAACAAGTAGCAGCAGGTTATGTGGTTTATGGGACATCTACGATGCTTGTTTATACCACTGGTGACGGTGTAAATGGATTTACATTAAACCCAGCTATAGGATCATTTTATTTATCACATCCGGATATGCAATTTCCCGAAGATGGCAATATTTATTCTGTAAATGAAGGGAACTATATTCACTTCCCTCAGGGTATAAAAAATTATATTAAATATTGTCAACAAGAAGAAGAAGACAGACCGTATACATCGAGATATATAGGATCTTTGGTTTCTGATTTTCACAGAAATATGATTAAAGGCGGTATTTATTTATATCCACAAAGCTCAAAAAATCCTAATGGAAAACTACGTTTGTTATATGAATGTAATCCTATGGCTTTTTTAGCAGAGCAAGCTAATGGAAAATCTAGTGATGGGTTTACACGAACTATGGATGTGGTGCCAACCGAGTTGCACCAACGTGTACCATTTGTTTGTGGCAGTAAAAACATGGTAGAAAAATGTGAGGAGTTTATGCGTAAGGCGGAACAGTAATTTTTTATATTATTGAATACTGGTAGTCATTCACGTTTTTTTAAATTGGAATAATAAACCCCTTGATGATTCATAAAAGCACCATCTTTTTTATTTAAATCTAATAGTTCACCTTTAAAGTTTGTTGCCAGTAACCCCAGTTCGTGGTAAATACAAGCTGTGGCTGCAAAGTCCCAAATACTGCCTCCTCCTAGGTCATCTTTAGGTAGTTTTAAAAAACATGCAGGCCCGTTTTCTAAAACTAAAATGGCATTTAGTACTGCTCCTGCTCCTGAAATTTCTTTAATGTCTTTTAATTCTAAATTGGTTTTATGTGTGTTAAGTATGCTTTGTATTTTAGAAGACTTAGGAGTGTCTTTTAATTTTTTATCGGTCACGTAAGTTAAATAGTCATTCGTGTTTTTAATATGCCAAGGACTTCTATTTTTATAAGCGCCCTTTCCTTTTATAGCATGATATAGTGTTTCAGTGCTAGGATTAAGCACAACGCCAATTACAGGCGTTCCATCTTTAGCAACTAAAGCAATAGATACAGAAAATCCAGGTTGTTTATTAATAAATGCTAGTGTACCATCTAAAGGGTCTATACACCAAAAGAAATTTTTTTCAAATCGGCTTTTATCATCTTCTGTTTCTTCTGATAATAAGCTTATATCATACACTTTACAAGTGGGTATTAAATGCGATAAAATAATATGTTCACATTCACGATCTACTTTTGTGACTACCTGAGAAGCATAATTAGAACCACCTTCTTTTTGCTCTACAATAAGGTTATCATTTAGGTACTTCTGAATAATTTTTCCAGCAGAAAGGGCTGCTTCAATGGCTATATTTGCTAAATGATTTAAATCCATTACTACAGGTTTTTAATGACTTTAGCCGTTATGCGTTCGCTATAACTATTAATTTTCCAATGCCCAGGGCTCCAGCCTTTTAAAAACCGATGAAAATCTGCCCAAGCCACATAATATAAAGATCGCCATTCTTTTTCAAGTGCTTCATTTTTTTTGCCAAGGGCTTTTTCTAAGTGTGTAAAATAGGTGTCTAATAGTTTTGATTCTAAACGTTCACAATCACTTTCATTAAGGCAACTTCCAATAAAATAGGCAACATCTTTTATGCCACAGCCACCGCCTACATATTGAAAATCTACGCCGGCAACTTGTCCGTTTTCAGAAAAACAAAAGTTTGCCAATTTTGCATCGCCATGTACAAAGGTTTTAAAGCTACAATGGTTCAGTTTGTTGTTAATGGCAGCAGCAGCGTTTTTTAATTGAGTGTCTTCTAAAGCTTCTAGTTCTTGAGGTCTAGTTTCCAAATGCCAATAGGTGCCAACCTCCCAAAGTCCGTAAGGAACTTTTTTCAAATAACTCGCATGAAATTTTGCCAACCACTCTAAACAAGTACTTATATCGTTCCAATCTACATTTTGTTTTCGCAATGAAAAACCAGCTTTATTTAAATCTTCGAGTACTATAAGTGTTTCATCATCTTTATTTTCAATAGCAAAACATTTTGGTAAACGTGCCATACTATGTTTGCTATATTTTTCATACCACGTAGTTTCTACTTGATACGATTTTAATTTTCTTTGATGCCCAATATCTGTATTCCATCCTCTTGGGTGATTATGGTTTCTAGGCAATTGCACATGTTTAACAACAACACTTTCTGTAGGAGTGTTTTCTAATGCAACACGAATAATTTTACCATAGCCACTCCATAATTCCTGAATGACTTCTTTTTCAGATAAAGATGATGCGTCAGTGCTTTGTAGAATTCTTGATTTGAAATGGTTGTTCATAAGGTGGCAAAGGTAGGGAAATGTGGTTTTTATTTTTTAATCTTAATTATCTCGAAGAAAATATCACCTCCACATGAGCATTCTTTAATCAGACCATCTTCATGAAAATTGATTTTGAAGATTAAAAGATAGAGTTTAGTTTTTTCTAACATTCAAAAAAATAATGCATTAGCTTTTGCAGTTTAAGAAGACGAATGATTCAAAAATTAAATAAGTCAATTAAAATTTATTCTCAAATAAAAGCTAAAAATCCCTTTGCAATATTACTGCAAAGGGATTTTTAATATAAATACACTACTATTACTTTAAACCCCAACCAAATCTCCATCTGCATTTTTAGTAGGTAAATCAGATTTTCCCATTAAATAAATATCAACTTGTCGAGCAGCTTCTCTACCTTCAGAAATAGCCCAAACAATTAAGGATTGTCCTCGACGCATATCACCAGCAGTAAATATGTTTGGTATATTTGTTTGGTATTTTCCGTATTCTGCTTTGTAATTAGAACGCGCATCAGTCTTAATTCCAAGCTTATCAGCTAAAGTGCTTTCTGGTCCTGTAAAACCTAAGGCTAGTAATGCTAAATCACATGGCCATGTTTTTTCTGTGCCTTCAATTTCTATTAATTTAGGGCGTTCTCCTGGAGTCATTTCCCATTCTACATTAACAGTTTTTAGAGCAGTAAGTTTTCCGTTTTTATCTGTCAAAAATTCTTTGGTGTTTATTAACCAGTTACGCTCTACACCTTCTTTATGAGAAGACGATGTTTTTAACTGTAATGGCCAATAAGGCCAAGGTGTAGTTGGTGAACGATGCCCTGGAGGTTTTGGCATAATCTCGAAATTTACTACCGATTTTGCACCTTGACGATTTGATGTTCCAACACAATCTGATCCTGTATCTCCACCACCTATAACAATCACATGTTTATCGGTTGCTAAAACTTGATTTTCAACTTTTTTGCCAAAAACCACTTTAGTTTGTTGGGTTAAAAAATCCATGGCTTGCACTACACCATCGGCATCAATACCTGGAGTAGGTAAGCTACGTCTTTCAGTAGCACCACCACAAAGTACAACGGCATCAAAGGCTTTTAGTTCGTCCACATCATAGTTAACACCAACATTTACATTGGTTTTAAATGTGATGCCTTCGGCTTCTAAAATGGCAAGACGACGATCGATAATTTCTTTTTCCATTTTAAAATTAGGGATGCCGTAACGCAATAATCCACCTATTTCATCGTCACGTTCAAAAACAGTAACGGTGTGTCCTGCTCTATTTAGTTGCTGTGCGGTTGCTAATCCTGCAGGACCAGAGCCTACAACAGCAATAGTTTTTCCTGTTCTCGTTTTTGGTGGTTGTGGTTTAATCCAGCCTTCTTTAAAAGCACGCTCTACAATATTTTTTTCGATATTTTCTATAGAAATAGGGTCTTCTATAATACCTAAAACACAAGCTTGTTCGCATGGTGCAGGACATAAGCGACCTGTGAATTCTGGAAAATTATTTGTTGAATGCAATATCCAAGAAGCTTTTTGCCATTCACCTTGGTGCACCATGTGGTTAAAATCTGGGATTAAATTCCCTAATGGGCAACCACTATGGCAAAAAGGAATCCCACAATCCATACAGCGAGAACCTTGTTTTCTCTGTTCATCTTCAGAAAGTGGCACTGTAAATTCTTTATAATGTTTTACACGGTCTTTTACAGGCGTGTATGCTTCATCTTGTCTTTCAAACTCTTTAAAACCTGTTACTTTTCCCATTGTATTATGCTATTTCTAATTCTTCAACAATAACTTCTCCTTTTGCTAAACGCTCTAATGCTTTCTTATATTCTGTAGGCATTACACGAACAAAATCGTTTAAGCTGCTATCCCAATTGGCTAATAATTTCTTACCAAGTTGACTTTCTGTATACAACACATGTTTTTCAATAATACTTTTTAAATCTTTAGCATCTTCATCTAAAATATTTTCAAATTCAATCGTTTCGGTATTGCATAATCCATTTGTAAATTTGTTTTCAGGATCGTAAACATACGCAATTCCACCACTCATTCCTGCCGCAAAATTTCTTCCTGTTTTACCTAAAACAATTACTTTTCCACCTGTCATATACTCACAACAATGGTCTCCAACACCTTCAACTACGGCAGTTGCACCAGAGTTACGTACTGCAAAACGTTCACCAGCAATACCATTGATGTAGGCTTGACCTTCGACAGCTCCAAACAAACAAACATTACCAACAATGATGTTGTTTTCTGCAATAAAATCTGCTTTCGCAGGTTTCTTAACAATAAGTTTAGCTCCAGAAAGCCCTTTTCCTAAATAATCGTTAGTATTTCCTTCTAATTTAAAAGTTAATCCGTGTGCTCCAAAAGCTCCGAAACTTTGTCCTGCGGAACCATTAAAATTGATATTTAATGTATCTTCAGGTAACCCAAGGTGTCCGTATTTTTTAGAAATTTCGTTACTAACTATAGCGCCAACCGTTCTATTAGTATTATTGATTGGGTAGGCTAATGTCATTTTTTCTTTTCTGTAAAGCGCACGATGAGAATCTTTCAAAATTTGAAAATCCATAACGCAATTTATACCGTGATCTTGTTTTTCTGAGTTTTTAACTTCCATTTCACTATAAATCGCAGGTCTGTGTAAGATTGAAGATAAATCTAAGCCTTTTGCTTTATAATGTGTTATGGCTTTATTGGCATTTATTTTATGTGTTTGACCAATCATTTCGTCCATAGTTCTAAACCCTAATTGAGCCATGATACCACGTAATTCTTCAGCGATATAATAGAAGAAATTAATAACGTGTTCTGGCGTACCTTTAAAGTTTTTACGCAACTCTTTATCTTGAGTAGCGATACCAACAGGACAGGTATTTAAGTGGCATTTACGCATCATAATACAACCTGATGCTACTAATGGTGCTGTGGCAAAACCAAATTCTTCGGCGCCTAATAATGTTGCAATAGCAACATCGCGTCCGGTTTTTAATTGTCCGTCACATTCTACAACAATTCTGCTTCTTAGTTTATTTAAAACTAGTGTTTGTTGGGCTTCGGCTAAACCAAGTTCCCAAGGAAGGCCTGCATGTTTTAAAGAGGTAAGTGGTGATGCTCCAGTGCCACCATCGTAACCAGCTATTAAAACCACATCTGCTTTTGCTTTTGCAACACCTGCTGCAATAGTACCAACTCCAACTTCCGACACTAACTTTACATTAATTCGTGCTTCGCGATTGGCATTTTTTAAATCGTAAATTAATTGCGCTAAATCTTCAATGGAATAAATATCGTGGTGTGGTGGTGGAGAAATTAACCCTACAAATGGTGTTGAGTTACGTGCTGCGGCAATCCATGGTAATACTTTTTCTCCAGGTAATTGACCACCTTCTCCAGGTTTTGCACCTTGAGCCATTTTAATTTGAATCTCTTTAGCATTGGTTAAGTAATGCGAAGTCACTCCAAAACGACCAGAGGCGACTTGCTTTATTGCAGAGTTTCGGCTATCACCATTTACATCTGGTTGAAAACGTTTCCTATCTTCGCCACCTTCGCCAGAATTAGATTTGCCTCCAATACGATTCATGGCAATGGCTAAATTTTCGTGTGCCTCTCTAGAAATAGACCCGTAAGACATGGCTCCTGTTTTAAATCGTTTTACGATTTCTGTCCAAGGTTCAACTTCATCTAAAGGAATCGGATCTAAATTATCAAATTCAAATAAACCACGAATGGTCATTAAATTTTCAGACTGCTCATTGATGGCTTTTGCGTAAACATTATAACTTGCTTGATCGCTCAGCCTCACCGCTTGTTGCAGTTTTGCAACGGTTGTTGGGTTAAACATGTGGCGTTCGCCATTGCGTCTCCATCTATAATCGCCACCTATATTTAAGCCTAAACGCTTATCTATTAATTTATCTGGATAGGCGTATTTGTAGCGTTCGTTAATTTCTTTTTCAATTTCATATAAACCAATGCCTTCAATTCTTGAAGCAGTGTAAGGGAAATATTTTTCAACAAATTGAGAATTGAAACCTACAATTTCAAAAATTTGAGAACCTCTGTACGAATGCAGTGTTGAGATTCCTATTTTGTTCATTATTTTTAAGATGCCTTTTCCAATGGCTTTGTTGAAATTATCAACGGCTTTTTGCTCGTCCATACCTTCAATAAAACCTTCTTTTACTTGCATTCTAATAATTTCGTTCACCATATATGGATTAATAGCACTTGCGCCATAACCAAATAAAGTGGCAAAATGATGAGGTTCGCGAGGTTCTGCCGATTCGATAATGATATCGAAATAAGAACGTTTACGTAAACGATTCATTTGATGGTTTACATACGAACATGCTAGTAAACATGGAATAGGAGCTAACTCTTTATTAACACCTCTATCTGATAAAATGATAATATTTGTTTTTCTGTCGAGTGCCTTTTCAATTTGAACGATAATATTATCTAAAGCATCCTCAAGTCCGTTAAGCCCTTTTGCTTTTGGATATAGCATTTCTATGGTTTCGGCTTTAAAACTTTCAACCGAAATGCATCTTATCTTTTCTAAATCGGCATTAGAAATTACAGGATTTTGAATTTTTAACTTTCTACATTGTCTTTCGGTAATGCTGAATATGTTTCGGTCTTTACCAAGAGATAAACTTATGTCTGTTACAATTTCTTCGCGAATACCATCTAAAGGCGGATTGGTAACTTGTGCAAATAGTTGCTTGAAATAATTTGAAATAAGCTGAGGTTTATCTGATAAAACCGCTAAAGGAGTATCTATACCCATAGACCCTAAAGCTTCTTTACCAGCAATGGCCATTGGCGTAATAACTTCTTGAATATCTTCAAATGTATAGTTAAATAAACGCTGTCTTGTTTTAATGTCTATGGTTTCTATCGGACATGTTTCATTGTTATATGGAATGTCTTTTAAGTGTAATCTGGTTTTATCTAACCAATCTTGATATGGTCTTTCTGAAACAATTTTGCTTTTAATTTCTTCATCGTTAATAATGCGTCCTTCGTTCATGTCAACCAAAAACATTTTTCCAGGTTCTAAACGGCCGTGGCTTTCAACGTCTTCTGGAGCAATATCAACTACGCCAATTTCAGACGACATGATAAGTTTTCCGCTTTTAGTAACGGTGTACCTTGAAGGTCTCAAGCCGTTTCTATCTAATAAGGCGCCAATGTAATTACCATCTGTAAATGGTACCGATGCGGGACCATCCCAAGGCTCCATAATACAAGCATTATACTCGTAAAATGCTTTACGTTCAGGCGACATGGTTTTGTGTTTTTCCCAAGCTTCAGGAATCATCATCATCATCACTTCTGGTAAAGATCTACCTGTATGTGTTAATAATTCAACTACCATATCCATGGATGCAGAATCTGATTTCCCTGGTAAAATAATTGGAAATAATTTATCAATTTGAGGGCCAAAAACCTCACTTTTCATGATTTCTTCGCGAACACGCATTCTACTCACATTACCACGAAGTGTATTTATTTCTCCATTTTGACACATAAACCTAAAAGGTTGTGCTAATTCCCATGTTGGCATGGTATTAGTAGAAAAACGCTGGTGTACTAATGCAAGTCGTGTTACTAAATCTGTTTCTTGTAAATCCTTATAATATGGACCAATATCTTCAGGCATAATAATGCCCTTGTAAATTAACGTGGTTGTTGATAAACTTGATACGTAGAAATAAGAAACTTGAGACATTTTAGAGCCTGCAATAGTATGTTCGGTTATTTTACGTGCTGCATATAGTTTTGCTTTGAAAACATCTTCAGAAACATCATCTGTTTTTTCAACAAAAAGTTGCTCAATGTTAGGTTCTGATGCTAATGCGATTTCGCCTAAATGAGAAGAATCTACAGGAACTTCTCTCCAGCCTAAAACTGAAAGCCCTTGTGCAACTATTTCTTTTTCGAAAGTATCTTTACAAAATTTATATTGGTTGACGTTTTTTGGTAAAAATACCATGCCTACTGCATATTTTCCTTGAACTGGTATTTTAAAATCGCAAACTCTTTGAAAATAGGCGTGCGGTATATCAATTAAAAGTCCAGCGCCGTCACCTGTTTTTCCATCGGCACTTACACCACCTCTGTGCTCTAGTTTTACTAGAATTTCTAGAGCATCGTGTATAATTTGATTGGTTTTTTCTCCTTTAAGATTGCATATAAAACCTGCGCCACAATTTTCATGTTCAAATTCAGGTAAATAGAGTCCTTGTTTCTTCAGCATAATCAGCAAATTTTAAGTTAAAAAACGTGAGTTAATAAGCTAAGATATGCACTAGAGTTTGAATAACAATATAGGGTGAATCATTATTCCGATTTTGAAAATTTAGCCAATGGAAAACTAACTATATATCAATCAAACAAAAATATTTTATTAAATATTCAATCCATAATATTTAATAATAAATATAGACGTATGAATTAATGATAATAAATTTTCATTTTAACAAAAATAAAATCAATTAAAAATGAAAAAAGCTAATAATAACTCAAAAAATAGATTATGAAAATATTAAAAATATAGTTTAAAAACATAATACCCATAAAAAAATAGGGTTAAAATATAAAAATAAACAAAAATGATATAATTAACCCTATTTTTTATAGGGTTAAAATATTTTTTATATAGTTTTGAATTGTTCTAAGATAAAAAATAAGGGACTAATAACTAAAAATTGAACATTATGAAAAAAATTACAACACTTTCAATGCTTTTTTTTGCAACTGTATTATTTGCTCAAGAAGAAGCTAATAAAAAGAAGTTTGACTTTAGTGGTAGTGTAGATGCGTTTTATAGCGCAAATTTAAATGCTCCTAATGATGATAATTATGTGCCTCCAGGAACATCGTTTGCAGATTCTCCAGGGTTTTCATTAGGTATGGCAAATCTTATTGCTTCTTATGAGGGGAAAAAAGTTGGTTTTGTTGCCGATTTAGTTTTTGGCCCACGAGGTGAGGCAGCAAGTGCAACAGTGCTTAATCAAATTTATGCTTATTTGAATTTAAGTGAGTCTGTAAAATTAACCATGGGTAAGTTTAATACTTTTTTAGGTTACGAAGTTATTGCGCCTGCTGTAAATTTTAACTACAGCACGTCGTATCTATTTTCTAATGGTCCTTTTTCGCATACAGGAATTAAAGTAGATTTTACATTTAGCGATGATATTAGCTTAATGTTAGGATTAATGAATCAAACCGATGTTACTGAATTTAATCCTGATGGTAGTTACGCTGTTGGGGCGCAATTAGGAGTTTCAGGTCAGTTTCTTAATTTATTATATGACAAGGCTGGATTAGGTTTTGAGATAGATTATACAGGAGGTCTAAATTTTTCAGAGTCATTTTTTGTAGGTCTTAATGGTGCTTATGCTAGTAACGATGGTAATGGGTTTTATGGCGCTGCTCTCTATCCACAATTAACAACTTCTGATGATTTCTCTATTGGTTTAAGAGGCGAGTATTTTAATTGGTTGAATGACGGTGTTTCGGTTAATGAGCCTAGCGTTTTTGCTGTAACACTTACAGGTAGCTATACCGTTGAAGATTTAATAATTAAGCCTGAATTAAGATTAGACGACCATTCTGATGATGTGTATTGGAACACAGATTTAGAATCTACTAGCAGTTTAGCGTCATTTACAGTAGCAGCTATCTATACATTTTAATATAATAAATAATATGAGATTTCCTCCTACGAGGAAATGAAAAAAGCAAATATTTAATCATGAAAAAAATTGAAGCAATTATTAGAAAATCCAAATATAGTGCAGTTAGAGATGCATTGCACGAAGTTGGTGTGAATTTTTTCTCTTACTGGGATGTAACGGGGTTAGGGAATGAAAAAGAAGGGCATGTGTACAGAGGCGTGTCTTATAGTACAAGTGATATACAACGAAGGCATTTAGCGATTGTTGTAAATGATGATTTTGAAGAAATAACCATCCAAACCATTTTAAAAGCCGCAAGAACCGGTGATGTTGGAGACGGAAAAATATTTGTTTCCGATATCAAGGAATGTTACAGAATACGAACAGGAGAAAAAGGTGGAGACACTTTAAGATAATCATCATCATTTAAACATTAATAAAATATTATGGAATTACTTACAATAAATAATGTATGGATGATGATCTGTACAGCACTCGTTTTCTTTATGCATTTAGGTTTTGCATTTTTAGAAATTGGGTTAACAAGACAAAAAAACACTTTAAATATACTTTTTAAAAATATTTTTATCATTACTGTTGGGTTACTATTATACTGTTTAGTTGGATTTAACTTAATGTATCCAGGGTTTGAATCTGGCGATATTGGAATATTTGGTTTTGCAGGATTAGGGTTAGATTCTCCTCTCACTGCAGAAGGCACTTTAGATTTAGCATATAATGAAGGTTATACTTATTGGACAGACTTTTTGTTTCAAGGTATGTTTGCAGCAACAGCAGCAACCATAGTTTCTGGAGCAGTAGCAGAGCGCATGAAAATTGTACCATTCATGATTTTTACAATCGTATACGTTGGTTTTATTTACCCAATTGCTGGGTCATGGAAATGGGGCGGTGGTTTTTTACAAACATTAGAGACACCGTTTTACGATTTTGCAGGATCTACATTAGTGCACTCTGTTGGTGGTTGGGCAGCATTAGTGGCTGTTTGGTTGTTAGGTTCTAGAATTGGTAAATTTAAAAACGGAAAACCACAAGCTATACCAGGACATAATATTCCTTTAGCAACTGCTGGTGTAATAATACTTTGGTTAGGTTGGTTTGGATTTAACGGTGGTTCTGTACTCTCTGCAGATCCTAGTTTAACATCTTTAACATTAGTAACAACTTGTTTAGCAGCAGCGGCTGGAGGTGTAGTAGCTATGTTAGTATCAACAATTTGCCATAAAAATTTAGATTTAACCATGTTTTTAAACGGTATTCTAGGTGGACTAGTTGCTATTACTGCAGGTGCAGACCAAATGAGTCCGACCAATGCTATTTTAATTGGTGCTATTGCGGGAGCTATTATTGTATTTGCTGTGAGCTTTATTGATAGATTAAAATTAGATGACCCAGTTGGAGCCATTGCAGTACACTTAATTTGTGGTATTTGGGGAACATTAGCAGTTGGAATATTTGGAGCATTAGCAGGTTGGAGTCAATTTGTTAGCCAATTAATTGGTGTGGTTTCTTATGCTGCTATTTGTATCATTTCCTCTTTTATAATCTTTATAGTATTGAAGAAAACAATGGGAATAAGAGTTTCTGAAAGAGAAGAATTAGAAGGTTTAGATGCACATGAACATGGCATGGATGCTTATCCTGATTTTAGATTGAATGAGCATTAATTAGTTTTAGTTAGTTTAAAATGCCTTACGAATTTTGTGAGGCATTTCTTCTTTCTCTTCAAAAAGGATGAAGTTTTTTCGTGTGATCATAGCTATTGGAATCCTAAATGTATCTACTAGGTTGCTAGTTTAAAGTTTTTAGGAAGGGTTCTATTTATTAGACTCAGTATTATTGGGTAAAAATCACTATATGTTTTTAATAAAAAAGACTTTAATAAAGTTGATAAATTTTTATTGAAATTCTTTTTTCTTGAACAGCTAACCAAAACATTTCGGGGTCATTTAATGGTAGAAACAAGAATCGTAAACTACCTTCAAATAGTTCATAATAGGTATGCTTTAAATCAGCATCAATCTCAAATTTTGTAATTCCTCTCCAAATGACCTGATGTGTAGGCCTTATCTTAATTTAGGGAAAAACGTACTTTATAATGGTAGAATTAATTACGCCAGAAGCAATTAAAGTATCAAATTCTGAAACTGTATTGTCTGGAAATTTAATTTTTACATTTTCTTGATTTTCAATACTTTCTACTTCTTTGTTCAGATCATAAGAGTTTGAATTTTTGATTGTTCCTTTTTAAGGTTAAAGCGATAGTTATACATCCGATTCCTCCTCCTATGATTACAGTCTTATCTGTTATTACTATTTATGTTTCTTTTGAATATTGAAGTGCTCTTCAATTAAGTCTATTAGCTACTCTTAATTCTACTATAGCGAGTGTAATTACAATCAAAATTTCAAGTATCAAGTAAGACCATCCCAAATTTGTTAAAGTTGCTGAATGATAAAATGCAAAACCAATTGATAAACAGCAATAAAGCAAATTCATAACTGCAATTCCTTTTAAAAATTTGCTTAGTTCAGTTTTCACTTTTCTAAAACTGTAAAAATCATAAACTGCAAAAAATATTGGCAGAATTGCAAGAATATAAAGAGTTGAGGAAGGAATTCCAAAAAATCGCTCTAATTTGACCAACACTATTCCCAATAAAAAAGCCGACATTATTGCTCCCAATCCGTCTATTAAGAAGAGTTTTTTTGGATTCGTTTTAATCGATTTTATAATTTGACTGAACATTCTATTTGATATGTTTTCTATATTGCCGCTAATGTTAATCGGATATAAACTATCTGCTAATATGATTTATATCCGCCCTTAAACTAAGTTATCGTTTTTTTCTAACAAAGTCAAATACTATAAATGTTAAAGTGCTTTTAAGCCGAATTTCTACTAGCATTAATATTGCCAAAAAGCGAACGCGTTACTATTTTTTCAAAAATCTTCTTTTCTTCATTATCATCGCCAACACCAGCTTTTTCAAGTTCTTGAATGTTTTATCGCTGATAACTTAAGCGTATTTATTTGCTATAAATACGTTTTTCATGTTTCTAAGATATTTGTTGCAAAACAAATTGTCTTAAGTTTCTTTCTGAATAAAGTTAGCAACTCCAGATTAATTAAAGCTTTTGAACCAACAACTATTATTTTATTAAATAATATTTTGTTTCCATATTAATTAAATTATATAGTAAGGGTAAATAAAGAAATTAGCGTATTACTTAAAACATATATTTATGAAAAAGCTAATTGTAATACTTTTTATTATAACCCAATTTTCGTGTAAAAATGAAGCGCCAATTGATTATGCCTTAATATCTGGCAATATTTCAAACCCCGAAGGAAAGGAACTGGCTATATTTAGTGATGATCGTAAAATTGATATAAAAATCGAAATTGATAGTTTGGGTTACTTTAATGACACATTAAGGGTTGCTCCTCAAATTTTAAGCTTTTATGATGGCAAAAATTACGATAGGTTTTACGTTGACTACGGAACAAATCTTCAAATTAATTATGACACTAAAGATTTTAATAACACATTAAGTTTTAATGGCTTTGGAAGTGAGGCAAGTAAATATTTAAGATTAAAAAGAATAAAGTTACAGGAGTTAAAGGGCAACCGTACAGATTTCTTTAAGCTAGATGAGACCTCTTTTAAAAATAAAAGTCAAGAAATAAAGACTACAGCTGTAAGTTTATTAGATTCTTTCAATGATATTTCTGAGATGTTTAAGGAAATGGAGAAAAATGATGTTCATTATGAATACTTGAACAACCTAAACAGCTATGAAAGAAGTCATCGTTATTATACTAAAAAACCAGATTTTGTTGTGTCAACGGAGTTCTTATCTGATTTTAATGAATTTGATTATGCAAATGAAAAAGATTATAAATCGTCTATAAATTATAAATCTCTTGTAGAAAACTATTACAGAAAAGAATCCCATGAATTAACTAAGAAAGATTCTTTAGATAGAAATATTGCTTATCTAAAAGTTATAAGTGATATACCAAATCAAACAATAAAGAATGATCTGTTATTTAAGGAAGCAATCTTTGGAATTAAATATGCAGATGATGTGGAAAGTTATTATAATATATACAAGAGCAATTCCACTGATGAAGAAAACAATAACAAAATTGAAGAAATATATAATAATCTTAAACACTTAGCTAAAGGAAAACCTTCTCCAGAATTTATTAATTATGAAAATTATGATGGTTCAACAACTTCTTTGAGTGAATTAAAAGGAAAGTATGTTTACATTGATGTTTGGGCAACTTGGTGTGGACCGTGCAAAGCTGAAATACCTTACCTAAAAAAGGTTGAGAGCAAATACCATAATAAAAACATTCATTTTGTGAGTATCTCTGTTGATAAATTAAAGGATCGAGACAAATGGAAAGAGATGATTAAAAACCGACAGCTAACAGGTGTACAATTACTGGCTGATAAGGATTTTAGTTCAGATTTTGTGAAAGGCTATATGATTAATGGTATCCCACAGTTTATACTATTGGATCCAAGCGGGAATATTGTAGAGCGAAATGCTCCAAGACCTTCAAACCCTGAGTTAATTGATTTATTTAACAGTTTTAGTATATAATTCGAAATAAAAAGATTTTAAATAAGGGTTTTTTTAAAAAGTCACGTACATTATTTATAAATAATGATGAGTAATTAAAACTAACTAATAATATTATTATGAAAAAAGGAACATTCTTTAAATACCTATTCCTGTTTGGTCTAGTTATTTTATTTCAATCTTGTACTGAAACTAATGACGAAGTATTAGTAGAAGACCTAAATGCTGATTGGCAATTACAAACCAGATTAGCTGTAATACCTCAAGAAGACAAAGACACTTTTGTTTGGTATAGAGACCTATTGACCAATGAAGAATACTGGGGTAACGAAACGGTTGAAGTAGATTTAACATTAAAGTCTCCTTTGTCTGCAGATAAATTTTCAAAAATTGATTTTTATGTTGTTGCAGAAGAAAAAGATGGTTATAACTATACTGCACCATTTAATACTTCTGGTAAGCAAATAGCTTCAATGAATGTTCCAGAATCGGGAGAGTTATCATTATCTCTGGAAGCAGATGATGTTTATAACCTCTTTATGAGTGATTTTAAGAGTGACAGGTCCACCAAACTAGCTAAGGAAGGTGATATATTCTTACTTTATTGGGTAATTACAGCTAATGATGGATCAACATTTGATTCAAGAAAATCACTTCGTGAAGGAAACAGGTACGGAATGAAGGTAAAGGTTGAGGACTATGCGCCACCTGTTTGGGAAGGCACCTTTGATTTTGAATGGATAGAAACAAGTGGTGGTGCAGTAAGTTGGGGAGGTGTCTTTGTTGGTAAAACAGGGTCTGTAAATATAACTCACTTGGGCAATCAGGTTTATAGTATGTCAAATCTTTTATGGGACTATAAGTATGGTACTTCAGGAAAAATATACTTTAACTTCTTATCTGGAGAGACATACGTAGAAGGTAACTCTTCGGAACATTGGACTATTTCTAACATCAATGGTTCTTCTATGGATATTGAGTTTTGGTATTCATATTCTGATGCTTATGACGAAACAGGCACAGTAAGATTTACAAGAACGGATGGTGCAGATTGGCCTACTAATATATATTCTAGAGAAAGGTAATAAAACATTAATTCAATAAAAAAACTCCTAATTATTTTTAGGAGTTTTTTTATTTGTCAAACAGAATTAATACTTAAAACATAAAATTTAAGCAATAGTTACTATATCAAAAGTTTAAAAATAAATCTTAAGTATTCATAAAAAGTTTTAGGTATTAGATTTTGCTTAATTAAACCCTTCAACAGCTATTTAATAAATCTGCTATATGTATAAAATAACTTCTAAAAAATCCAATAAGCTTTATATTTTAGGAATAATATTTTCTTTACTCTATTTGCCTATTAAAGCTCAAGATTCATTAAAATTAGTATCTCCCGAAGATTATGATAAATGGGAGAATTTATCCAATTATGCCATATCTAATGATGGTAACTGGATAAAATACCAAATTAATACCAACAATAGGGATAAAACAACTTTTCTTTACAATACTATTACAAAAAACACCAGAAAATTTATTAATACCTCAAGCAGTATGTTTTCAGATACAGAAAGCAATAAATGGTTTTCATATAGTCATGTTCCAACTGGAAAAGAAGCTAAACGTTTAGAAAAAGAAAAGAAAAAGAAAAAAAAGCTCAATAAAACAACGCTAATTAATCTGCATACTAACGATTCAATTTTATTAGAAGATTTCGTTAACTTTAAATTTAGTAACTCTGGTAAATTCCTTGCAATAAAAAGTGAAAAAGACAAAATACAAACTTTAATTCTAAAAAATCTAAGCACGCAAAAGGACGTTGTATTTGGAAATGTAAAAGACTTTCAATGGCATCCAGAAACCGAAATATTAGCAATAAATATTACAACTACAGATAAAAAGGGTAACAGTATTCAATTGTATAATGCTATCAACAAGACTTTAAATGTAATAGATCAACAAGAAGTTGAGTATTCTAATTTAATGTGGTTTGAAAAGAACAACAATTTATTTGTTAGAAGAAAATTAGAAAACAAAGATTATGAAGAGCATTCTTTTGAATTAATGATTTGGAAAGATTTAGAAACTAAGAAAAGTTCTTTAAAGATCTTCAGTCAAAATAATTTTGAAAACTTCCCTACAGAAACTAGAATTCTATCCGATAGAATCTCTATTTCAGATAATGGAAATCATATTTTCTTCAAAACCTTTAGCTGGAATAAAAAGAAAGTGCTTGATGATGTAAAAGAAAGGGATTCAACACTAAAAGATATAAATAAAATTGAGTCACCAGACCTTGAAATATGGAATAGTAAGGATGTTGTAATTATTCCAGCACAAAAGAGGAGCAGAATGAAAGATATTGAAAGCCCTCGAAATGCGGTTTGGCATGTAAACAAAAATACATTTGTTCAGCTTAGCGATTCTTTAGTTGAAGCTGTGAAAATTCAACAAAACAATCAAGTTATGGTAGGTTTAGATGGGACGCCTTACGACTTTGATGCTATGTTTGGAAGGCCTGCTTTTGATGCCTACACAGTAAATGCTATTACTGGTTCGAAAACTAAAGTACTTAAAAATATTTCCAAAACATGGGATGTTAGTCCCAATAATAGGTTTTTTGTTTATTTAAAAGATAACCATTTACACTTATTTGATATTAACTCTAAAAGCACCAAAAATTTAACCGAAAAAGTCAATGCTAATTTTATAAATTTTGAGGACGATCATCCATTGCCTCAAAAGGCAGCATATGGTTTTGCTGGTTGGAGTAAGGACAGTAAATCGTTCTTTATCTATTCGGAGTTTGATTTGTGGCAGGTATTTATAGCTAATGCTAATATAAGGAGAATAACAAACGGTAAAGAAGAGAATATTGTTTATAGACTTCTGGTTTTAGATCAGGATCAACAATTTATAGATACTAAAAAAGCAGTTTACTTTTCGTTATTTGGCAAGTACACAAAAAAAACGGGGTTTGCTTCTGGAATTATAGGAAAAGACATAAAAACATTGTTATTTGAAGATGCTTCATTTTCTAGGTTAACAAAAGCTAAAGATGCAAATAAAATGATTTTTGTGAAACAATCGTTTGAGCAATCTCCAAACATCTTTGTAACCAATGGTTCTTTTACAAATACTTTGCAAATAAGTAGTACAAATTCTTTTCAAAAAAATTATGCTTGGGGTAAGGCAGAATTAATCTCTTATAAAAATGCATTAGGAAAAGAAGCTCAGGGAGTCTTATACTATCCAGCAAATTATATTGAAGGGAACAAATATCCAATGATAACTTATATCTATGAGAAATTATCAAGAGGGTTGCATAGGTATAAAATACCATCTAAAACCGATTATTATAATACCACTGTTTGGACACAAAATGGATATTTTGTACTTAATCCAGATATTGATTTTATTGCAGGCAATCCAGGGGTTTCTTCCACAAAGACACTAGAAAATGCTGTAGAAGCAGTTGTTAATTTAGGTGATGTAGACCCCGTTAGAGTGGGTTTAATTGGGCACTCTTGGGGTGGCTATCAGGCGGGTTACGTCCCTACACAAACCAATATTTTTGCAGCTAGTGTAGCAGGAGCGGGATTGACCGATTTGATTAGCATGAATTTAGCCATAACTCCTGCTTTTGGTGGCAGACCTGAAAATGATCATTTTGAAGTAGGACAAGAACGAATGGATACTGCACCTTGGGTATCTCCAGAGAATTACATTAAAAACTCTTCTGTCATGCAAATAGAAAAGTTGAACACGCCTATTCTTTTTGAAGTAGGAGATAATGACCAAAACGTAAATTGGGCACAAGGCATTGAATATTATAATGCTGCTAGAAGGGCTAATAAGCCTTTTGTTTTATTAGTATATGCTAAAGAAGGACATGGTTTAAGAGCTGATAAAAATAGAATGGATTATCAACAACGCATTTTAAAATGGTTTGGGCATTATCTTAAAGGAGAAGAAGCTGAAGATTGGATTATTAAAGGCATTCCTTATGCCGAGCAACAAAGGCGATTAAAAAATTAAACATAATAGATTTTTACCAGACAAAAAAATAGTTTTTAAAAAACAAAGCCAATTAAGTTTCACTCCTGGCTTTGTTTTTTAGTTTATACACGTTTAAATAGATCTTTTCGTGTAAACATAATATTAATAAAAAACATAAATACATTAGATTTCTTTACCTTCTCTCTAATAATAGAAAAGGCCTTTCCCATTTGAGCTTCAACGGTTTTAACAGAAATACTTAAAGTATCAGCTATTTCTGCATATTTAATTCCTTGCATTTTACTCATCTTGAAAATTTCTTTACATCTTGGAGGAAGGCTTTCTATAGCTAACATCATTTGTTCAATTCTTGCCTCTTTAACATCTTCGTTGTTATCTGCCAATAGCAATACTTTCTTATAAGCTAAAGTATCAAGCATTTTATATTCTTGTTTGCCTTTCCTGCAAACATCTATAAAAATATTATATGCAATTTTGTACAATAACCCCACAACAGATTTTCCTTCAACTAAAGTGTTTTTTACTGTCCATAATTTTATAAAGGACTCTTGAACAATATCTTGAGTTAATTCAGCATTATTTGTATATCCATTAATATACCCAAATAATCTATCATAATAAATATTAAAAAAATCTTTAAAAGCAGACTCGTCTCCATTTCTAAGATTTGTCTCCATTAATTTTATATCTTTTACTGATTTATTCATTTATTAAAATAATGTTAAATGTAAATCTAAAAAAAAATTCTAATTAATATAAGGGTATTTATTAATAATTGCGTAATGCTTATAAGATTAAAAAAATGATTGATAAACAAACAGAGGAATTAATTTCTAAATTTTTTGCAAATCAGATAACAAAAGTAGAATTGCAAAGGCTTAGTTTATGGCTTGAACATGACAGAAATAAAATTCTATTTCAAGAATATGTGGATATTAATTATGTTTTAGAGCAATCTAAACGTGTTAATTTAATTAATAAAGAAGTTGTTTGGCGCTCTATAAATGCTAAAACTAGAAGAGGTAAAGTCGTACCCACTTATTTTAAATATGCTATTGCGGCATCTATTGTGCTTTTACTCTCACTTCCTATTATCTTCAACAATAAAAACAATACTGCCAATACCACTATTGTTAATAATAATATTAAGATAGGAACAAAAAAGGCAACGCTTACCTTAGAAGATGGGTCAAATATAGCCCTTGAAAAAGGACAAAGCTTTACAACAGAAGACTTAACCAGTAATGGAGAAGAAGTAATTTATAAAGACAATTCAAAAAACACATCAAAATCCGAAACAATATACAACTATTTAACGGTACCACGGGGAGGCTTACATTCTATTGTATTAAGCGATGGCACTAAGGTCTGGTTAAACTCAGATTCTAAAATCAAATACCCAGTGGCATTTGCGAAAGGCAAAACAAGAACAGTCGATTTAATTTATGGTGAAGTGTACTTTGATGTATCACCAAGCACAAATCATAATGGAGCTAAATTTGTTGTAAACACACAATTTCAAGAAATAGAAGTTCTAGGAACCGAATTTAATATTAAAGCTTACAGCGATGATGATGCTATTTATAGTACATTAATAGAAGGAAAGGTTTTGGTAAGTAATGGTGTGGACAAAGTAAGGCTAGATCCTGGACAACAATCTATAATACAATTAGATTCTAAAGAAAAAGCTATTAATGTATTTGAAGCAGATATAAACTCTGAAACTGCTTGGATGAGAGGAGTATTTTCTTTTAAGTACAATTCCTTAAAAGATATTTCTAAGGTGTTATCTAGATGGTATAATGTAAATATTACTATTGAAAACCAAGATATTAATGATGTCAGGTTTAAGGCACAACTAAGTAAAAAGCAAAATATTGAAGAAATTCTTAGATTAATAAAAAACCAAAATTATATTAATGATTATATTATAAAAGAAAATCAAATTATAATTAAGTAAATAAAAAAAGGGATAGTCTAAACCGTCCAAAGTATAAGACTTAAATCCCTTTAATAAGAAATTATTAATTAATCAAACTTTAACTAACTAATAATATACAAATTTATGAAAATTAAACTAACTAGGTTTTTTTTCTGTAAAAGAAAAAAAATACTCCAAAACATTATGAGATCTTTTATCTTCTTATTTTGTGCCACTGTTTTTGCCTTTTCATCTAATAACGTCATTTCACAAAACGTGAAAGTTATAATACATGAAAATAAAGAGGTAAGTATCGATGAAGTGTTTGATATTATCATGGATCAAACTGATATTACGTTTATCTATAAGGCAGGTATGTTCAAAGACTTTCCAAAAGTTAACCTGAAGAAAGGATCCATACGCATCAATAATTTACTCTCACAAAGTTTAACTCTAGGTGATTTTAATTTCAATGTAAAAAATGAAAACACTATTGTCATCAGAAAAAACAGTATCCCGTTAAGTGCCCAAGAGTTTGTTGTAAGTGGTACTATTGTTGACAAAAATGGTATTCCTATTGCAGGATTGAGCGTATATACAACTAAAAACCCTACTGCAGATAATAGTAATATTATTAGAGGAACCACTACTGATTTCGATGGTAAATATAACTTAAGCGTTAGTGTAGGTGATTTTATTGTAGTTACGGGTATTGGTTACGAGACTAGACAAACATTAGTTCAAGACAATAAAAACATATATGATTTTATACTTAATGATAGTATTAACGAACTTGATGAAGTAATAGTTTCCACAGGTTACCAAACCATTCCTAAAGAGCGTGCCACTGGGTTGTTCAATACGGTACCTACCAGAGAAATAAGTAACACTGTTACTCAAAACATAGGTTCTGTACTTCAGGGTATAGCGCCCGGTATTCAAATTGTGGAAGATGCCGATGGAAATATAGATATTTCTGATGTTGTTATTAGAGGTAGAGGAACAATTGTATCCAGTTCCACACCATTAGTAGTAGTTGATGGGTTTCCAATCGATGGCGGTTTTGATACAATTAACCCAAATGATATTGAAAGTGTAACTATTTTAAAAGACGCTGCTGCAGCTTCTATATGGGGAGCAAGGGCTAGTAATGGTGTTATTGTTATAGTAACTAAAAAAGGAAATCGTAAAGGATTAAATGTAGAATTTAATTCTTTTATAAAAGTTCGTTCTAAAGTAAATTTAGACAGAAATGTTACTAGAGCAAGTACAGCTACTACTTTAGCTTTAGAAAGCACAATATGGGATGGTCCTAACAGTCAAGGACTTAACAACTTCTTTATAGCTAATTATCCTCCACCATCAACATTGTTTGATAGAGATGCTGTAAATAGAAGTGGAAACACCAGTTATAGTTTAGGTGCTAGAGCTTATTTTGATGCTTTTCAAGGAAATATTACACGTGCAGAATTAGCCACTAAAATTAATTATTTGTCTGGCATTAATAGCTTTGATGATGTTGAACGTTATCTGTTAACTAATCCTATTTCAAAACAATCTAATATTGCTATTTCTTCTAAAGGCGAAAAAAGCAACATCCGTTTATCTGCTGTCTACAATGACAATACGAACGCTTTTATAGGAGATGAAAACGATCAAGTGTTAGTTAATTTAACTACCCAGTACAATTTTAATAATTGGTTAAGTGCTAATATTAATGGAATGCTTGATAATTCCAAATCACAAAACCGTGGTATTTCACTTAGAACTATTCAGGGTATGTCACCTTATGAGAATCTTATTAATTCAGATGGGTCTTACGCCTCGCAAAGGCATAATCTTTATGATGCAAAGTATATGGAGTATTTTGCAAACACAATAACCAATCTTCCATATAATAACATAAATTATAATGTGCTTCGAGATGCTAGAGAGAACACATTTAGAACAAAAAACATTAATTATAGAATTAATGGTGGGCTTAATATTAAACTTATGGATGGTTTAGAGCTTAAACCAGGTCTTATTTACGAGCGTTTTCAGTCTAGTTCTAATAATTTCTGGGGTCCAGAAAGTTCTTTTGTTAAATATCAAGTGCTAAATAGCACTACTCAAGATGATTATGATCCTGTTAATGCAACTATAGGAAATTCTAATATTCCTCCAGGAGCAATTTTTAGAGACACACAAACAGAAAGAATTGGCTTAACTTATAGAACCACACTTAACTATTCTGGTTCTTGGGATAAACATGCAGTTATTGCATTTGCTGGTTATGAAAGAGCATCATTTAAAACTAATAGATCAGCAGAGCCTTATACTTATGGTTTTGATCCTGAGACATATACTTATACAGTGCCTTTAAACAGAGATAGTGGTACACCACTATGGGCTGGTTTTTTTGATACAGGTATATTAAATGATGGAAGATTTTTTGATAAGAGCGAGTTACGTTTTGCTTCCTATTTTGGTAATTTAGCATATACATACGACAATAAGTATACTGTTTCGGGAAGTACGCGTTCAGACGGTGCTAATTATATTGTTGAAGATAAAAAACAACGTTACAACCCTATGTGGTCTGTTGGTTTTAGTTGGAATGCTAAAAATGAATCTTTTTTGCAAGATGTTGACGCTATTAGATCTTTAAAGTTTAGAGTAACTAATGGTGAGAATGGAAATATTGTAGGCACACAATCTACTACAGCTACCATTGGATTAAGTTCAACACCTAATCCATTTACAGGGGTGTTTTCAGCAAACTTAAATTCTTTAGGTAATCCAGACTTAAGATGGGAGCGTGTAAGAACTTTTAACGTAGGAACCGATTTTAACATA
Organism: uncultured Wocania sp.; assembly: GCF_964021735.1. Classification (NCBI taxonomy): domain Bacteria; kingdom Pseudomonadati; phylum Bacteroidota; class Flavobacteriia; order Flavobacteriales; family Flavobacteriaceae; genus Wocania; species uncultured Wocania sp. The sequence goes on from NZ_CAXIBN010000002.1 coordinate 27,146, forward strand.
TTTGATAGCACTCTATATGGTAGTGTAGATGTATATAACAAGAAAAGTTTTGATCTTATTGCTACCATCGATTTACCTAGTACACTTGGTGTTTCTAGAGGAACTTTTAATGTAGGTGAAATGGTTAATAAAGGGGTGGAATTAAATCTTTCTTCTAACATAAAATTTAGCGATAATTTCAATTTTATCACAAATGTTGTTTATAGCCATAATAACAGTGAAGTAACCAGTTTAAAAGACATACAAATATTCCCGAGAACTATTCCCGATTTCCCTTATATTGAAGGAAGACCTTACCAACCTATATATGCCTTTGAGTATGGTGGTTTAAGAACTATTGATTCTCAACCAGAACCTTACCCAACTATAGTAGGACAAAATGGTACCATTTATGGTATGGATGAAAATATTGGTCAAAATGGTGAAGACGGAAGAGAAGTTTTAAAATATATGGGTACCCGAGTAGCACCTACAATTTTAGGTTGGAACAATACTTTTACCTATAAAGGTTTTACTTTAAGCACTAGATTTGTAGGTAAATTTGGACATAAATTTACGAGACCAACTTATGATTATAGTGGCTTAATGCAAGATGGGAATCATCATGAAGACCTCGATATATTGCTTGCAGGCGGGCATGAAGCCCTTGGTTTACCTCCTTTCCCACAAGAATTTGAACAATGGCAATACCGCTGGAGTTGGTATGTGCCTTATTTAGATAGTGTTGTTGAAGATGCAGCGCATATAAGGCTTAGACAAATTTATCTTGGTTACGACCTCCCTAGCGACGTAACGACTAAACTTGGAATTTCGAAATTTAGACTTTTTGCGTCTGCTGAAAATTTAGGCAATGTTTGGACTGCAAATGACTATAACATTGATCCAGAATACATTAATGGTGTAGTAAGAGCACCAGAGGCAACGTTTTCATTAGGTGTTAATGTTCAATTTTAAAAAAAAATATTATGAAAAATATATATTTAATTGTTTTAGCAATCATATTTTCAGGATGTTCTTCAAATGATGAGTTTTTAGATAAAGAACCTGAAGTAAATAGTAATATAGAAATTACAAGAGTAGAAGATCTTGACAAGCTTTTTAATAGCTTTGGCATGCCAACAATAGACAATCAGGTAGGTTACTGGTGCACAGACAATAGTAGTATGCCTCAAAGTATATTGGACGAGTCATCAACATTTCGCCAAGATCAAATAAATCAATATTTGTTTCAAACACAAATTGATCGAGATAGTGACCGAACTTGGAGTAGTTTTTATAACTATATTTTAAGAGCAAATTTAGTGTCAGACTATATTAATAGCGGAGAACTTATTGATAGCGACAATCCTGATTTAAAAGATATACTAATAGCAGAAAGTCATTTTTATCGTGCCTATCTTTATTTTGAAATGGCAATTATATATAACCTTTATCCAAGTGAAGCTAATGCTAACGAGTTAGGCATGGTATTGAGAAAAACATCTTCTTTAACAGAAAATCAATCTCGAGCTACATTGCAGGAAACCTTTGATTTCATTTTGGAAGAATTAGAAGCTGCTTTAAAATACCCTTCAGATACGAAACGATCTATTTATCGTATTAACAAGGCAACTATTAACGCATTAGCTGCTCGTATACACCTATACCTTGGTAACTATGAAAAAGCTATGGAACATGCAAATGCTGCTTTAGCTGGAAATAGCCAAATGATTAATTATGCTACAGAAGTTTATGAATTAGGTTTTACGTTTTGGTACGGCGATTTTGTTTATCCTAATGTGGCTCAACAAGCTCCTTTTGGAGGGACTTCAATTGCAGACTTCTATGTAGATAAATATTATTACATTAACTATACTAATGGGAGCTGGAACACTAGCCCTAGTCAAGAATTATTGGATTTATATGATGAGGATGATATAAGAAACCTTTTCTACATTGAAGGATGGTTTAGTCGTTATGGAGCAACTACTGATACGTGGTACTATTACATGAACTCTTATGTTGGGTATAATCCTGCAGGTCCAGGAGTGCCAGAAATGTATTTAACTCGAGCAGAATCTAAAGCACGTAATAATGATATTGCTGGTGCTATGGCAGATGTTGAAATGGTGCGTTCTAATAGATTTCATCCAGAGGATTATGTAGCACTACCAATTCCAGGTTCTGCTAAAGAAGCAGTTGAGATAATTATTGATGAAAGAAGACGAGAAGATCCTTTTGAGTATCGATTTATGGATATAAAACGATTAAATAATGACCCTTTAACAGACCCTATTATTTTAACAAGATCTGCAAATGGAGAAAGTGTATCTATTCAGCCAGACGACAGAAAGTATGCTAGACCAATAGGTGATGAAATTTTGATTTTAAGTGATGGAGCCACAGAGCAAAATAGATACTAAAACCTAATATATAGTTATAAAAAAGGGTTCATAAAATACTTAGTATATGGACCCCTTTTTATAACAATAAAATATAATAGTTTAATACAAATTTAATACAAAGACTCGATGAATAAAGCAGTAGAAAATATAGCCCTTATTGTTCTTTTGGTTTTCTTTACTTCTTGCCAAAATAAAGCAAAGGAAGTTATTACACCTAAAACCTTTACTATAGAAGGTAATATTGAAGGTTTAGCGAACAACACCCTATATTACAGGATGCCAAACAAAAATTATGATGCTTTGGGTTATAGAAATGATTCAATTGTTGTGACAGAGGGTGCCTTTAAATTAACCGACTCAATTGAAGGTTATCATTTTGTGACTTTCTACACAAGAATGAAAGAATTAATTAAGGGAACACCTAGAGGCTACTATCCAGCTAAATCGGGTTATTTAAGTGCTATTTTATACCCAGGAGCAAACATAAAAGTAAGCGGCAAGGTTTCTGATTTTATGGATGCATATCCCGAAAATAGTGATAGCGTTAATAATGAACTAGGAGACTTTCATAAAAAGATTTACCCTTTAATGAACGAAAGCGTAAATTATATGGTTAAATCCTCATTTGAAGAAAATGAAGACATCCAAAAAGTATTAAATAAAAAAGCAGATTCTGTGGGTAATATTGTTAATGAACTTAAAAATAAATTTGTTACAAATAACCCATCTTCAATTACAGCGTTATATTACTTAAGTGATATGATGATGCGAAGCCAAATAGATAACGAAATTGCCATTGAGACCTTTAACAACCTTGATAGTACTTTGACAGATATAGCTTATTATAAAGATATATCCTATCGTGTTAGTGCCATTAACAGCACAAAAGAAGGAGCTACTGCTCCAGCAATTAAAACAACATCGACTCTAGATGGTAATACATTCGATTTAGCTTCTTATAGAGGTAAATATGTAATGATTGACTTTTGGGGTATTTGGTGTGGGCCTTGTGTTTCTGAAATGCCAACAGTTAAAGCATTTTATGAAAAATATAACGACCGTTTAGAAATTTTAGGTGTAAATTCTGGGGATAAAAAACAAAGAATAATAGATTTTGTTAACAAAAACGGATACAATTGGCAACAAGTTATGGATGTAAGAGATAGTGAAGTTGATAATTTTGTGCTTCGCTATAACGTTAATGCATTTCCAACTAAATTTATAATAGATCCAGAAGGTAAAATAGTAAAAAAGTTTGTAGGGTCTGGTGAAGAAGCTTTTACGCTACTCGAGGAGCTTTTAAAGTAATTGACATTTCTGGCTTATTGGGACTTTATAAAATAATTTAAAATTTAACATTTGTTTTATAGGGGAAATTAATAACAAGCCCGTCTTTATATCATAGGAACGTATATTTAGTTATTTAGAGTTAGTCACTTATCAATAAAGAGATTTAGGTTCTATTTTAATCACTTTAACAAAAAAATAAGGTTGTTTTTTCAACAACCTTATTTTATTCATCAAAACAATCTTATAATGAGAACACTATTCTTTAAAAGTATTTTATTAGCCGCTATGTTTCTTTCCTTGATAAGTGTAGCACAACAAAAGCTAGATTTAAAAGTACTGTATGTTGGTTTTCATCCCGAAAAGCCAATGCCTGAATCATTAGGCGTCTTAACAACAGGCTCCTTATCAACCGAACGCTTTAAGGAAGAATATAAACACAGATATCCTGCGTTTATGGATTACTTTAATACACACTTTAATACGGTTAAAGGTGTTGATGCCAGAGATTATACTTCTATACTCTCTGCTGATTACGATGTAACTATTTTTGATCATATACCTAACCCCATTTCAGAATATAAAGAATTAACAGACGAAAATGGACAAAGGATAGGTTATGTCTCTCCAAAATACATTGAAGACGATTTTGACCATGCCGCCATTTTTATAGGACATGCAGCACCCAAAATGACTTCTCCCTTAGGCTCTAAATTAGATTGGTATTGTTTGTGTTTGGACGCCCACGCCCATAGCATAAACTCTAAACACCCTATTTTTAAAGGCCCTCTGGACGTTTCCTTAACTATGGAAGATAAGCCAACACCCAGTACCGCCTTCCATTATGCCTCAGGAAGAAATCTTCCAGAAAATATGCCCATGTGGCGGGTACAGACTGAAGGGTATTTAGAAGGCAAAGGCTATAGAATTGGGCAAGTATCTTCTTTTGATGGCTTTTTGGATTCTCCCGAAACTGAATTTATATCCAGTGGTGTTTGTACCAAAGACATTAATGCCGTAGCCATTGGAAGACATGGTAACTTTTTGCTTTGGGGCTTTAGTGCTTCTCCAGACTATATGACAGAAGAAAGTAAAAAAGTGTTTGCCAATGCCATCTACTACATGAAACAGTTTAAAGGGCATAAAATAATTGCCAAAAAAACGGAGGATATAATATTTACAAGACAATACATCGATCAAATAAAATATGGTCTAACAGATGAAGGCTATCAGGGTTATTTGGAATTGATTAGGAAGTGGCATGATGAAAGTGAAAAAGGAAGAATGGATGCCATACAAAAAAGAGAAAGAGGCGAAAAGCTAACCGAAGAAGAAGCGGAAATGGCAGATAGACCAAGCAGACCAAGGCAGCCGGATATGCCTTGGGAAGATTATGTAAAAAGATATATGGGCGGTTTTTTTGAAGAATTTGGAACAAATGCCAACGCTTACATTACTTATTTGGATGAGAATATGGAGTATTTAAGTTATGAAAAGGACAAGGGGTACTACGGACTTATAGTTGATGAGGATGTAAAATCTCTAGGAGTTTCCAATAGACAGCTGGAATTATTGACGACCTGCATCAATATGCTAGAAAAAGATGAAAACACAGAATTGGCCAATAAAATTTTAAAACGATATACCAATGTAAATTTTGAATCGGCCAATGAATGGAGAAATTGGTATAAAAATAATAAAAGCAATTTATTCTTTACTGAAGCAGGAGGCTATAAATGGCTTGTAAATACTTTACCAAACAATGAGAATTAAGGGCTTAATATTACTCTCAATATTATTGATTTTGCAGTTTGGCTGGTCTCAAAATCCTGTAATATCATCAGAGTTAAAACAGAAGGTCGCAGTTACTGCCACAAAACTCAAAGCCATAGATTGCCATGATTTAGATCCTTTATCATTAAATGCTACCATAGTATGGTCTCAGGATAAAACCCAACTTGCAGTTATTATGAAAGTAAATTTATTACATGGTTGGCATATTTATTCTTATGTTCCAAAATCCCAGCCATATATTACTTCTGAATTACAGCTAAATTTACCCGATGGCATCAGCAAAATAGGAGACTGGATTAAACCATTGGATGAGCCTTATAATGATGGTGTATACATTTACCACGGTGAACTTGTATTTATCCAATATTGTAAAGTTAATAGTCTTAACCACGATATTTTAACCTGTGGTATTTATTATCAAACTTGCGACCTTAACAAATGCTACCCTCCTGAAGAAAAACAAAAAAACTTAAAATTAAAAAAACACCTTTAATTTTTTTTGTTAAATCTAGTATAATCTTACTTTATCAATTTAACATTTTATTAGTAAGGGTAAAAGTCTATAAGATCGTCATTAACAAAATTATTATACATATATAAAATGAAAAACACAATCACCTTATTAAGCTTCATCCTTTTTATTAATTTCATAAGTGCTCAAAACTTAGACAGTAGTTTGCCAATTGACACAAGTATTAAAAAGGGTGTTTTACCAAATGGCTTGACTTACTATTTACACAGTACCGATGTAACAAAAAATGTAGCTTCCTATTATATTATCCAAAATGTAGGATCAATTTTAGAAAATGAAAACCAGCAAGGATTAGCTCATTTTTTAGAGCACATGGCTTTTAATGGAACAAAACATTTTCCAGGAAAAGGTATTTTAGAAACGCTTCAAAAAGAAGGTATTGTTTTTGGTAAAGATATAAATGCATATACTTCTTTTGATGAAACGGTATATAATATAAATAATGTGCCAACAACACCAAAACTTATTGAAACGGGTTTACAAATACTTCACGACTGGTCTAACTATTTATTGTTAACAGAAGAAGAAATTGATGCAGAGCGTGGTGTTATAAAAGAAGAATGGCGTACTAGACAAAATGGAAGAATGCGTATTTTTCAGCAGTCAGTTGCAACAACATACGGAAACTCAAAATATGCAGAGCGCTTACCAATAGGTAAAATGGATATCGTTGAAAACTTCGATTACAAAGCATTAAGAGATTTTTATCACGATTGGTATAGAACAGACTTACAAGCCATTGCTATTGTTGGAGATTTTAATGTAGATGAGATGGAAGCTAAAATTATAGAAAAATTCGCTTCCATTCCTGCGGTTAAGGATGGTCCAGAACGTTATATAGTTAAAATTAAGGATAACGAGTCATTGGCATATACTATTGCTATGGATAGTGAAGTTTCTACAGCAGGGATACAGTTTAGTATTCGTCATGATAAGCCTTTAGTAAAAAACACAGTTAATTATTTAATGGAAAGTTTATTAAATAATACCATTACCAATATTTTAGCTGAGCGATTTAACGAAATATCGCAACAACCAGACGCACCATTTATTGGCGCATATATTACCTATAGAGGTTTGTCAAGAGCACATAATACTTTTAGTGTAGGAATTATGCCAAAAGAAGGAAGGCAACAAGAGGCCTTTAAGCATACAATGTCTGAAATTAATAGAGCTGTAAAGTTTGGGTTTACTAAAGCAGAAATTAATAGGGCAATTATTCAATCTAAAAATTATTATGAAAATCAAATTGCCAGGTTAGACGATAGAAAACATGGTGAAATTATTAGTAGTATGCAGGTTAATTATTTAGATAATAATCATCTAACAGATTTGCCAAAAGAATATGAACTTGCAAAAGATATATTTAACCAAATAGACCAAAAAGGTTTACTAAAACAGATACAAAAACTATATAAAAAGAATAATAGAAGTATTGTAGTTACTGGTGTTGAAGGAAAAAACAACTTAACAGAATCTCAAGCAATTCAAATTTTAAATGAAGTAGAGAATGATGCCACACTTAAACCTTACCAAGAGGAAGATGAGACTAAATCGTTAATTTCTGGTATTAATATTACACCAGGAAAAATCACTAAAACTGAAAAAAATGAGGAATTAGGCTTTACAACATACACATTAAGTAATGGTATTAAAATACACTACCAATTTGTTGATAAAAATAAAAATAGTGTTGTACTTGGGGGTCATAGCGATGGCGGATTGTCTTTAGTGAATATTAAGGACTTGCCTTCTGCTAATTCAATGAGTCAGGTTGTGGGTCAATCTGGATTACATGAATTTTCAAGTATAGAACTTTCTAAAGTGTTAACAGGAAAAACAGCAAGTTTAAATTTTAGTTTAGGGAGTCTGTCTGAATCTATCTCGGGACGTTCTAATACAAAAGATGTAGAAACAATGTTGCAAATATTACACTTACGCTTTACAAAACCTCGTTTTGATGAAACTGCATATAATGTTTATTTACAAAATGTAGAAAATAATTTGATTAGAAAAAGTTCTGATTTAAGGTCTAAAATGAGCGATAGTTTAACCGTAACACTATATGGTAAAAACAACCCTAAAAGACGTTTATTTAATAAACAATATGTTGCAGATATTAGTTTTAAAAAAATAGAGGATATTTATAAATCTAGGTTTGCCAATGCAGCAGATTTTCAATATTTCATAGTTGGAGATGTGCAAGAAGATAATTTAAAGCCTCTGTTAGAAAGATATGTAGCTAGTATACCTACAAATAATAAAAAAGAAGAATGGAAAGATAATTCTGTAGAATGGTTAAATAATGATGTAGATAAAGATATTTACTTACCTATGGAAGATGCTAAAACATCTGTTAAAATAGGAATCAAAAATGATATGCCGTACACTATTAAAAATTCTTTATTAATGAGGGCTTTAGGTAATATTTTACAATTACGATATACAGAGTCTTTAAGAGAACAAGAGGGAGGTACATATGGAGCCAGTAGTTATGGGATGTTGTATAAAAAACCAACCCCAGAAGCTTACCTTTCAATAAGTTTTGATTGCAATCCTGATTTAGCTGAGAAATTAATTGATATAGTTTATAAAGAAATAGAAACTATAAAAAAAGGTAATGTGCAACAGAAAGATTTAGACAAGGTACTCACAAACTTTTTAAAGGAAAAAGAAGAAAGTAAAAGTTCCAATAATTATGAAATATCTGCTCTAAGAACTTGGATTATTGATGGATATAATGAAAATGCTCCTGAAAATTTTGAAAATATAATTCAAAATATAACAATTCAAGATATACAAGATATAACTATCAAGCTTTTAGAGAATCATAAATCATTCGAAGTCATCTTCAAGCCAGAAAAGAATACTAAACTTTAATTTTTACTGCATTATACAGTGTTCTAAATAATTTTCAGACAACTGTTAAGACAATATTTAAATAATGATTAAAAAGTAGAATTCATGAAAAAAATTATTTTTTTATTCACCTTATTGTGTTTTACAATTTCAAATGCTCAAATATTTGAGCCAGTAAAATGGGCAACTTCGGTTGAGAAGGTATCTGATACAGAATATAAATTAATTTCAAAAGCAAGTATTGAAACAGGTTGGCACTTATACTCTCAAAGTGTCCCTGAAGGCGGACCAATTCCAACAACTTTTATATTTATTAATGATAATAATTCCTTAGAATTTATTGGCAAAACCATAGAAGAAGAAGGGCATACAGTAGATGATCCAGTTTTTGGAATGAAAATTAAATTTTTCGAAAATCATGCTACTTTTGTTCAGCATGTAAAAGTACCTGAAAACACTAATAAAGTAAGTGGAACAGTTGAGTTTATGGTTTGTGATGATGAAAGATGTTTGCCGCCAACCGAAGTAGATTTAGTTTTTAATCTTAATAGTCTGGGTGTAGACAATACAGAAGAATCAAACGTTGATACTTCCAACAATACAACAACCCCTATTGTAAATAATAAAATGGTAAACAATTTGCTTTACGGTATGTCAACTGAAGACTTAAGCAAATCAAGTATTAAATGCGAAAACGAAGTTACAAGTAATGCTTCTGAAATAAAAAAGACAGGTAAATCTCTATGGAGTATTTTTGGCTTAGGATTCTTAGGTGGGTTATTGGCACTTTTAACGCCATGTGTGTTTCCTATGATTCCATTAACAGTAAGTTTTTTTACTAAGAAAAGTGGACAAAGTAAAGGTTCAGGGATTTCTAAAGCTTTACTTTATGGGTTTTTTATTTTCGCGGTTTATATATTATTAAGTGTTCCTTTTCATTTGTTAGATTCAGTAAATCCTGATATTTTAAATGAAATATCAACTAATGTATGGCTTAATGTAATATTCTTTGCTATATTTTTATTCTTTGCTTTTTCTTTTTTTGGATATTATGAATTAACATTACCATCTAGTTGGACTAATAAGACTACTCAAGGAGAAAGTTCAGGAGGCCTTATCGGTATATTTTTTATGGCATTAACATTGGCTATTGTTTCTTTTTCATGCACAGGTCCAATTTTAGGTTCTTTATTAGCAGGTTCATTAACAGCAGATGGTGGCGCATGGCAGCTAACTGCGGGTATGGCCGGATTTGGTGTGTCGCTTGGATTACCATTTGCATTATTTGCAATGTTTCCAAACATGATGAATGCATTACCAAAATCTGGAGGTTGGTTAAATACAACTAAAGTTATTTTAGGCTTTTTAGAATTAGCATTGGCCTTTAAATTTTTATCAAATGCCGATTTAGTAAAACATTGGGGTATTTTAAAGATAGAACCATTTCTAATTATTTGGATTGTAATTTTTGGAGGGTTAGCACTGTATTTATTTGGAAAAATAAAGTTCCCACATGATTCACCTATCAAAAAGTTGTCATTTTCAAGAATATCAGGAGGCATCTTGGTAGCTGCATTTACCATTTATTTGGTTTCAGGGTTTAGAGTTAATAAAGACACCAAAACTTTTACACCTCTTACATTACTTAGTGGATTAGCTCCTCCTGTTGGTTATAGTTTTATATATCCGAATGATTGTCCTAATAATTTAGAATGTTTTAAAGATTTACAAACAGGTATTGCCTATGCAAAAAAGGTCAATAAGCCTATAATGTTAGACTTTACGGGGTATGCTTGTGTAAATTGCAGAAAGATGGAAGAACATGTATGGCCTCTAAAAAAAATTGATAATTATTTAAGAAATGATTATGTGTTGATTTCTTTATATGTTGATGATAAAAAAGTTTTGCCTGAAGACCAACAAGTTGAAGTTAATCGTATAAATGGAGGTACAAGAAAACTTGAAACATATGCACATAAATGGGCAAACTTTCAAACTCAGTTTTTTCAAACTAATTCGCAACCTTACTATGTATTGTTAAATTCGGATGCAACGCAGATTTTGAATCAGCCAGTAGGTTATACACCCAATGAAGATGAATATATACAATTTCTAGAATGTGGTTTAGAGGTCTTTAAAAAAACATCAAATTAAATTTAAAAAATAAAAGCATTAGACTGTAAAATCAAGAATAAAATAAAAATTTGTTTTAGTGAAAAGGGTCACTTTGGTCTTTGATTGAGCCAAGGTGATTCTTTGTTAAAATTTATAGATTATGAATGCATTAACCAAAGGGATGAAAAAAGTGTTGGGTTCAAGTCCAAAAAAAGGTTCTAATCTTGAAGAATATTTTAAGCCATTTAGAGAAAGTATTATTGGTGTAAACCAAGAATTTGAATCGCCCTATGGTAGAAAAAAAATAATTTATGCCGACTGGACAGCAAGCGGAAGACTGTACAGGCCCATTGAAGAAAAATTATTAAATGATATAGGGCCTTATGTAGCCAATACGCATACAGAAACATCTATTACGGGGTCTACCATGACTTTGGCTTATCACGATGCCAGAAACATTATTAAAAACCATGTAAATGCTTCTAAAGAAGATGTTTTGATTACGGTTGGTACTGGCATGACAGGAGCTATTAATAAGTTTCAAAGGATACTTGGATTAAAGGTGAATGAAAGCTTAAAAGATTATACCACAGTTCCAGAAGAAAAGAGACCCATTATTTTTGTGTCTCATATGGAACATCATTCCAACCAAACATCTTGGTTAGAAACTATAGCTAAGGTAAAAGTAATTCCTTCAAATGAAGCAGGTTTACCCTGTATTAATGAGTTACAAGAATTAATAAAAGAGTATAAAGATTGTCCGATAAAAATAGCCGCTATTACTGGGTGTTCTAATGTTACAGGTATCAGAACAAATTACCATGACGTTGCAAGTGTGATGCACCAAAACAATGGTTTGTGTTTTGTAGATTTTGCGTGTTCTGCCCCCTATGTAAACATCAATATGCATCCAGAAAATGAGGATGAATATTTAGATGCTATTACATTTTCACCTCATAAGTTTTTAGGAGGTCCAGGATCTTCAGGAGTTTTAATTTTTAACAAAAAACTTTATAAAAATTTAATACCAGATAATCCAGGAGGAGGTACTGTAAGTTACACGAATCCTTGGGGAGATCACGATTATATTGATGATATTGAAACCAGAGAAGACGGTGGTACACCAGGTTTTTTACAGGCTATTAAAATAGCGATGTCTATCCAGCTTAAAGAAAAAATGGGTGTACAAAACATTTTAGATAGAGAGCATGAACTAAATGATATTATTTTTAGAAAACTTTCTAAAATTGATAATTTACAAATATTGGCACCCAAGCATACCGAAAGACTAGGCGTGTTTTCATTTTATATTGATGATGCACACTATAATTTAATAGTAAAACTTTTAAATGACCGCTTCGGTGTTCAAACACGTGGAGGTTGTTCTTGTGCTGGTACATATGGGCATTACTTATTAAATGTAAACGAGTCAACATCAAAATCAATAGAAAAAAAGATACTCGATGGCTGTTTAATAGAGCGTCCAGGTTGGATACGCATGTCCATACATCCAACCATGACAAATGAAGAGGTTAACTTTATTTGTGATTCAGTTAAACAAGTTGCTGAAAAATTTAAGGAGTGGAGAGATGATTATAAATATGATGCGGTTAAGAATGAGTTTGTTCATAGAGGTAATGAAGTTATCGAAAAAGAGATTACTAAAAATTGGTTTAAAATTTAATACAAAAAATAATGTCAGATACAATAGAAAAAGTAAAATGCTTAATTATAGGGTCTGGACCAGCAGGTTATACTGCTGCTATTTATGCTGCAAGGGCCAATATGAAACCAGTTTTATATCAAGGGACACAGCCAGGGGGTCAATTGACAACTACAAATGAAGTGGAAAATTTCCCAGGTTATCCGGAAGGAGTTACTGGACCAGAAATGATGATTCAATTACAAAAACAAGCGGAGCGGTTTGAAACTGATGTGCGCGATGGTTGGATTACTAAAGTAGATTTTTCTGGAGATGTTCATAAAGTATGGGTTAATGATGAAAAAGAAATTCATTGTGACACCGTAATTATATCAACAGGGGCGTCAGCCAAATATTTAGGTTTAGAATCTGAGCAGAAATATTTAAAACTTGGTGGAGGTGTTTCGGCTTGCGCGGTTTGTGATGGATTTTTCTACAGAAATCAAGAAGTAGTCATTGTTGGTGCTGGAGATTCAGCTTGCGAAGAGGCACATTATTTATCTAAACTATGTACAAAAGTTACAATGTTGGTTAGACGTGATGAATTTAGAGCCTCTAAAATTATGGCAGCTAGAGTGAAAAACACTGAGAACATTGAAATATTATTCAATACCGAAACCGATGAGGTTTTAGGTGACGGACAAGTAGTTACTGGTGTGCGCGTATTTAATAATAAAACAAATGAGAAACATGAAATCCCAGCCACAGGATTTTTTGTAGCTATTGGGCACAAACCAAATACTGATATTTTTAAGGGCTTTTTAAATTTAGATGAAACGGGGTACATTATTAATGATACACCTGGAACTTCAAAAACAAATATAGAAGGTGTTTTTGTGTCTGGAGATGCAGCAGATCATGTATACAGGCAAGCCGTAACAGCAGCAGGAACAGGTTGTATGGCAGCCTTAGATGCAGAACGTTACTTGGCTGCAAAAGAATGAAAAAAATAATATAAAGTATAATATATCATGTGTAATTTTAAAAGAAGAGAGTTCATCAAATTAAATGCTTTGGGGTTTGCTGCGATAGCTTTACAATTATCAACAGTATCGTCGTATGCACAACAAGCCAATGGCTATTTAGGGAAATTGGGCACAAATACAAAGCTTAATTGGGATGCTTTTTTAGAAAAAATTACCCAATTGTCCCAATCTCAACACCAGTTGCCATGGGATCAAAAAATGTATACCCAGAAAGTAAAACAGCTTTTGCTACAATGCAATTTTCCTGAATTTGAAAATGTAAAAAGAGAAATGGACAACTACGAAAACAAAAACCTGAAATGGTTTGAAGCATCAAGCCTCCATCATGAAGTAGATTTTCAAATATCTTTGTTTCAGTTTGAAAAAGGAGAGTACATACCTCATCATGATCACCCTGACATGACGGGAGTTATTAACGTCGTTTCAGGAAGCGCACATTTAAGAAATTACAACCGAATTGAAGAGCTTGGATCTAGAACTGTTACTACCAATGGCCAAAAGATCATTAAACAATCCTGTATTCTAAAGGAAGTCAGCAATCAAATAGCAAAAACTGGAGATGTTAGTATATTAACATCAAATGATGGCAATATTCACTCTGTAATGCCTAATGAATTTACCCAGCTTGTAGATGTATTTACTCCCGCCTATACAGAAAATACAAATCCGAAATGGTATAAAGTGGATGAAGAAGAATTCTATAAACAACAAGAAAAGTTGTTTGTTGCTGAATATTATTAGATTTGCCCCAGAATAAAGGCCATATAATTACAAAACCCCATTATCAGCAAAAATCTTTTTATAATGACAATTCCAAAAATCATGGAAAAATAAGGGAGCAATATTTCAAGACAGTGTAACAAATGATTTCATTCAGAAAGTATCGAAAATTGACTTTAACTTTTTTATTTATAGTATTATTTAGCTCATTATTTTCTTTTTCACAATCAAAACCATTTAAAATTTCAGGAACTTTAATTGATAAAGACACCAAAACTCCTGTTGAGTCTGCCACTGTTTATTTAGAACAGGTTAAGGACAGTAGCTTAATAACCTATACCATTAGCAACAAAATTGGGAAGTTTACTTTAGAAGGAAGCGCACACAACAAACAAGCCATATTAAATATTTCTTATTTAGGCTATAAATCAATTACGAAACAACTCAACTTTACAGGAAATCCCATACTGTTAGACTCTATTTTTTTAGAAGAAAATCATAATCTTTTAAATGAGGTGCTTGTTAAGTCCAGAGCACCGATAACCATAAAAAAAGACACGATAGAGTTTAATGTAAAATCGTTTAGAACAAAAATGGATGCCAATGTTGAAGATTTATTAAAAGTGCTTCCAGGAGTTGAAGTGGATGTTGATGGAGGTATAAAAGTAAATGGAAAAGTGGTAAATAAAATACTGGTAAATGGAAAACCTTTTTTTAGTAACGACCTCACAATTGCTACCCGAAATTTAAATAAAGATATGATTGAAAAGGTACAGATTTCTGATACAAAAACAGATATTGAAGCTTTTACAGGAGAAAAAGCAAAGTCAGATGCTAAAACAATTAACTTAACCGTTAAAAAGGAAAATAGTAGAAGTGTCTTTGGAAGATTGTCTCTTGGTGGCGGTACAGATGAACGTTATGAACTTGCTGGAATGCTTAATGTTTTTAATGACAAACAACGTATTAGCGTTTTAGGAGGAGGTAATAATATTAACTCGCCTGGATTTAGTTTTGGAAGTGTCGGTAGAATGGCAAGGGGTGGCTCTCAAGGTATTCTTACATCTAAAAATGCGGGGATTAATTATGCAGATAAATATGGAAAAGCTACCGATGTTTCAAGCGATTATTTTTATTCTAGTAGCGATTCAGAAAATAAAACAACCGCTAATACAGAATATATATTACCAGATACACGCTTTTTTACCGAGTCCAGTTCAAGTTCAATAAATTATAATGACAACCATCGGGTTAACTCAGAATTTAAATTAGAAACAGATAACAATATATTGGTAACGGTAAAGCCATCATACAATGTTAGTAATTCTAACGCCATCTATAATAGCAAAGAAAAATCGAGAGACGACAATAATGTACTGACAAATGAAGCGAATGCATCATCCTTTGGAGATACCAAAACAACTAATTTCAGTAATAATTTTACTTTTATAAAACGCTTAAAAAAAGAAGGGCGTTTTATTATGATTCGTTTAAACAACGATATTGGAACCTCATCATCTAATACTTTATTTAATTCTAACACACTATTTTATGATGAAAATCCTTCAGATCCAGCCAATCCTGTTATATCTGATGAAATTGTTAGAGACCAATTAAGAGTTGGAGATTCAAAAACAAATAATGCATATATGAGTATTGGTTACAGTCGTATTCCTATTAGCAAGCATTTAGGTTTTAATATAGTTTACAATTATTTAAATAATAAAAGCGAGAATAAATTGAGTTCTTTTAATAAAGACACCAATAACAGCTATACAGTTCTTGATGCCGATTTAAGTACAAATTTTAAGTATAAAGATGAAAGTAATAAACTTACTTTGCATTTTGAGTATCAAAAGGATAAGTTATACTTTTCTTTTGATCCTATTTATACTTTAAGAACTTTAAGTAGCACTGATGCACTACGACCAGTATTAAATAATAAATTTAATTTTAATAATTTTGAATATTATAATCAATTCAGGTATACCTTTAGTAAACAGTCAAGATTGGATATAAGTTATATATTACTTAATAGTGCACCAGAGCCATCACAGTTGCAAGCTTTTGATAATATTTTAAACCCATTAAATAGGGTGATAGGAAACCCCTATTTAAAATTAACCAATAACCATGAAGTAAAGCTTTCTTTTAATAATAATATTGTACAAAAACAAGCTAATATAAATGCAGGTATTACAGCAAATTTTAAAAACAACCAAATAATTTCTAAATCTACTATAGATGATGATTTGATAAGAACCACAACTTTTGAAAATGTAAAAGGTAATTATAATGTTAATGCCCATGTTGGTTACCATAAAAGCATTAGGCTAGATAGCTTAAAATCGCTTGCTTTACAATTAGGTATGGGGTCGAGCATTAATAGAAATGTAAATTTTAACAATGATGTTAAATATTCAAGTATGGTAAAAACTATCTTTCCAACTATAGGCTTAAATTTTTACTGGAGAGATGTAGTGATGTTTAATCCTAGTTATAGTTTATCATTTACCAATAATTCATACAATTTACAAGGGTTTAATGATGAAGCGTTTGCCTTTCATTCATTTAACTTACATACGCAAACTACTTTTTATAAAAAACTTCAATTTAGCAACAATGTGTCTTACAGTTATAACCCAAATATTGCTGATGGTTTTCAAAAAAGTGCTTGGTTTTGGAATGCTACTTTAGGATATTCTGTTTTTAAAGATAAGGGTATTATATCTATTAAAGCTAACGATATACTTAAGCAAAATACCAATGCACGTCGTATAGCAACAGCTAATTATATTCAAGATTCGCAAAGCACTGTCTTACAACAATATTTTATGTTAAGCTTTAGTTGGAAGTTTAATTCGGCTAAAGCCAAAAGTGATCACGGTGTACCCCCACCCCCACCTACTGCTTATTAATTTTATATACAATACTTATAATATATTTTTATTAGAAGTAGTTTGGTATTAGTTTTTAAATTAACAATTTAAACTACTTAATTTGAAACACACTGTTGTTTTTAATATTTTATACTCCGCTAATTATGAGCGTTTTATATCTAAAAGTAAAACAAATTTCGACAATTTTTCTGATAAATTTAAATAGTATTAAAGATTAAACATATACTATCTATGCAGAGTTTCTACTGGCATTAATATTACCAAAAAGCGAGCGCGTTACTATTTTTTCAAATATTTTCTTTTCTTCATTATCATCACCAACACCAGCTTTTTCAAGTTCTTGAATTTTTTTAAGCGCATATTGTTGTATGGTTAGTAATGGTAAAACAATCGATTCTCTAACTTCAATGGATGCCTTCCCAGAAGGCTCATTCTCCATTAGGGCTTTATAACCTGTAAGTTTTAAAAGGAGTCTTTTAGTTGTGATATATTCATCGTAAATAATATTCCAGAAATTGCCAAATTCTTCATCTTTAGACATGTATTTTGTTAAATCGAAGAATGATTTCGTTAAAGACATCATACTATTTTCTAATAGCGTTTTAAAGAATTTTGAGTTGTTATAAAGGGCTTCAACTTTATTGAAATCACCAGCATCTTCGTACTTTTTAAGGGCCGTACCAACACCAAAAAAACCAGGGACATTTTGTTTTAATTGGCTCCAAGAACCCACAAAAGGGATCGCTCTTAAATCTGAAAACACTAACTTATCTGAGGTTCCTCTTTTTGATGGTCTACTCCCAATATTTGTTTTTGCGTAGTATTTTAAAGTACTCATACGCTCTAAATAAGGAATAAACATGGGATGACTTTTAAAGTCTTTGTATGTTTTATAGCTGATTTCTGCTAAATCGGTCATAACCACTCTGTCATCATCAGATAATTTATTGTGATTTCCAGAAATCCTATTATCAATACCAGAGCTAATAAGTTGTTCTAAGTTGTATTGTGACGAATCTAACGTGCCAAAATTAGAGCTAATGGTTTGTCCTTGTATAGTAAGCTGCACTTCTTTATCTTCAATAGTAGAACCTAAAGATGAGTAAAATTGATGTGTTTTTCCACCTCCTCTAGCAGGTGGACCACCTCGACCATCAAAAAATATAGCTGTAATGTCATATTTTCTAGACATTTCGGTTAGCAATTCTTTAGCTTTAAAAATACCCCAATTTGCCATTAAATAACCACCATCTTTTGTGCCATCTGAAAACCCAAGCATAATAGTTTGTTTATTTCCTCTGCTTTTTAAATGCGCCTTATAAACAGGGTTTGTATAAAGTTGCTCCATAACCGCTGGCGCATTTTCTAAATCGGTAATAGTCTCAAAAAGAGGCACAACATCAACAGTTAATTTATCTTTAAAAGCTACTATTTTAAGCATTGCAAAGAGTTGCATAACATTTAAAGCGGTTTGGTTGTTGCTTATAATATATCGATTTGCTCCTTGTTCGCCATTGGTGGTTTGAATGTCTTTTATAGCTTCAATAGTTTTTAAAGTATTACTTACCATTTCATCTTCAAAAGCATCAATATTTATAGATTCATTTTTTACTTCAGATAATATTTTAATTTGTTCTGCTTCAGATAATTCATTGTAATTTTTTGGAAAAGATTGGCTTCCGTTTTCAATTAAATGATCTATTACTGTTGTAAATACAGAATGATGAATTCTACTATCTTGTCTAATATCTAAGGTTGCAAAATAATACCCAAATAGGTGAATTCTGTTTATTAAATTATTTATTTCACCAACGTATAACGATTGGTGTTCTTTAACAATAAGGTTTCTTATACTTAATAATTCTTTTATAAGTTCTTTTGAAGAAATGGTTTTTTTGGTTTTTAAATTGATGCTATAATTATATAAGATAGTTTCTAACTTGATAATCCGTTCTTCAACACCTTTAAAGGTAAGTTTACGTCTTAAATCTTTAAGATCCCCATAGTATTTTTTAAGAATCGCTTTTTTTAATTTATTAGCAACTTTTATAGTAGTTTTTGGTTTAACAAATGGGTTTCCGTCTCGGTCTCCACCAGGCCAAAAGCCAATATTTATAATTTCGTTGTGTTTTTTACCATCATCGTAAATGTTTTGTTGGATGTAATTATAAATTTCTCCAAACGATGTATAAAACACATTTTCTAAATACCATATTAAACTTTTTGCTTCGTCGTATGGTGTTGGTTTTTCGCGTTTAAAAAAGGGTGTTTTTCCTAATTGCGCGAATAAATTATTAATTTCAGAAAGATTATTATCTTTTATGGCTTCAGTTAAATCGGTTATAATTCCTAAAACCGAACCCGGGTAAAATTGCGTAGGATGCGCTGTTAAAACGATACGAACTTTAAATTCTTCTAAGTAAGTTTGTAAATCTTCTAGCCTGTTTTCTGCAATAGCAGTTTCTTTAAGGTTTCTTAAAGTACCAATACCTTCCATATTATTTACAATAGGGAATGCGGCATCTTCAATAGCATCAAACAAAACCACTTGTCTTTCAATATATTGTATAAAACGAAATAATAGATTTATTTGACTTTGTTTGTTTCGACGCGCTTGGTATTTTTTGAAAAAAGTATCTACAATGGTTGTAGGGTCGTCTTCATTTGCAAAACCTTTTTTACAGGTTTCATGAAATAAAGGTAGCAACACTCCTGTTTTTGTAATTGTATCGAAGGGTAATGTCATAAATATACTATTGTATATTTGGTATTTAGACAATACGTTTTGCTTAAATCGTGTTAATTTTGGCTCTACAGACATAATATCAATCTAATGAAAATTAACTGTAAAAATACTAAAGCTTAAATGAAACAGCATAGGTGCGTGTAAGTTTTATCAATTTTTATAGTTTGATAGATTCTAATTAAGAATAATTAAAAAAAACAGACACGATCCATGTATCTTTCTAATGGTATTAAAAAGACGATTTTGATTTATTCATTATTTAGAATATGATATATGTCATGTTCTATACTGGTTGAACAGAATATATTTGACGCTTAACAAAACAAGTATGAAAAAAGCACATTCGTTTCATATTCCTGTAATGGGAATTGGTTTTACAATAGATACACCCTTAAAAGTGGCACAGTACGGTATGGATTCGGTAATTTCTTTAGTAGACGATATTTTACTCGAGAAATTAAGGAAAATGTACAGTGAAAAATTTAAAATACCTTATATTGAGATTACAGATAAAATAGACGATTTTAGAGCAAAAAGAATTACTTCATATCTAAATTTAATAAGCGATTTAGCAGATAAAAAGTTTGAATCATTAAAACAGTTAACCACTGAAAAAAGTGATGATTTATCAGCCTATATTAATATGTTACCCGACAGTTCTAAAATAAAGGCTGAATTTAAAAAAATAACGTCTAAAGAATTTCATTTTTCAGACATTAAAAATTGGGTAACTAGCAATTTATCAATGGGCAGTATAGATGTGAATATAATGACCAAAGTAGATAAGGACAATTATAAAAATAGCGAAAAACTACCCACAGAATATAACGATGCCCATGCTGCTTTAAGGGGTTTTGCTAACAGTAAATTAAGTTCTTCTGTAGTGCTTTCCGCAGGAATGAATCCTAGATTGTATAGCTATATGTCTCAATTTAATGATTTTTTCCCTAATGAAAATGGGGTGTTTAAGAAGAAAATTATTTTAAAAGTTAGCGATTATAGGTCAGCATTAATACAAGGTAAATTTTTAGCAAAAAAAGGGTTATGGGTTTCTGAGTATAGAATAGAATCTGGATTGAATTGTGGTGGACATGCTTTTGCTACAGATGGTTATCTTTTAGGACCTGTTTTAGCTGAGTTTAAAGAAAAACGCGAAGATTTAAAAATATCAATTCAAGAATTACTAAATCAGGAATTACAAAATCAAGGACGAATTGTTCCTAAAGCACCATTGCAATTACAAATTTCGGCTCAAGGAGGTGTTGGAACAGAAGAAGAGCATGAGTTTTTGTTAGATCATTATAATTTAGATTCCATAGGTTGGGGCTCACCTTTTTTGTTAGTGCCAGAAGCCACAACAGTAGATGATAAAACTTTAATAAAATTAGCAAAAGCAGAAGAAACAGATTTGTATTTAAGTGATATTTCGCCTCTAGGAGTACCATTTAACAACCTTAAAGATAATACAAAAGATGCTGAAAAGCAGGTTTTAATTGACAAAGGAAGACCAGGAAGTTCGTGCCCAAAAAAGTTTGTAGCGCTTAACAAAGAATTTAAGGAAACGGGTATTTGTACAGCATCTAGAGAGTATCAACATTTAAAAATAAAAGCTTTAAAAGAACAACAGCTTTCTGAAGAAGCCTATGAAAATCAGTATCATAAAATTATCGAAAAATCTTGTACCTGTGTTGGTTTAGGCACATCTGCTTTATTAAAATATAACTTAGATACTAAAGTAGAAGGCGAAGGTGTTTCCATTTGCCCGGGGCCAAATATGGCATACTATTCTAAAGTTATGAGTTTAAAAGATATAACCGATCATATTTATGGAAGAGCTAATATGATAAGCAGAAACGATCGTCCTAACTTATTTGTTAAGGAGTTACACATTTATATTGATTTCTTAAAAAAGAAATTAGACGAAGCTAAAGTGTCTTTTAATAAAAAAGAAGAAAAATATCTTTTAACTTTTACTAATAATATGAAAACAGGTGTTTTATATTATCAAAATTTATTTAAAAGCTTAAAGGATGTATTTGAAGATATTAAAACAACCGCTTTAAATGAATTAGAAAAAAGCGAATTAACTTTAAATGAGATTTATTTAGAAATTAAAAAGTTGTCAGTTGTTTAAGTTTAATAAAAGTTAATTAAGATATTTGTAGAATATTGAAAATTAATAGAATTAAATGGACTTAGTAAAAGAAATAAACCGTTTAAAAAAAGAAAAGAATGCAGTAATTCTTGCACATTATTATCAAGTTCCAGAAATACAGGATATAGCAGACTATGTGGGAGACAGTCTAGGCTTGTCGCAAAAAGCAGCAGAAACCGATGCCGATATTATTGTTTTTGCTGGTGTACATTTTATGGCAGAAACAGCTAAAATTTTAAGCCCAACTAAAACAGTAGTTTTACCCGATTTAAATGCAGGTTGTTCGTTGGCAGATTCTTGTCCGCCAGATGCTTTTAAGGCGTTTACAGAAGCACATCCAGACCATGTGGTAATTACCTATGTAAATTGTTCTGCAGAAATAAAAGCCTTAAGCGATATTGTTTGTACCTCTTCAAACGCATTAAAAATTGTAAAATCTATTCCTAAGGAAACTCCAATTATTTTTGCTCCCGATAAAAATCTAGGAGCTTATATCATTAAAGAAACAGGTAGAGATATGTTGCTTTGGGATGGCAGTTGTATTGTGCACGAAGCTTTTTCAATGGATAAATTAATAGAGCTTCATAAAAAATATCCCGATTATAAAATTATTGCACACCCAGAGTCCGAAGAGCATATTTTAAATACGGCAACCTATATAGGGTCTACTTCTGGTATGATTAATTATGTAAAAGAACACCAAGATCAAAAATTTATTGTAGCTACAGAGGCAGGTATTTTACATAAAATGAAAGAAGAAATGCCTAATACCGAATTAGTGCCAGCTCCTGCCAAAGAAGATAATACCTGTGCTTGTAGTGAATGCCACTTTATGAAAATGAATACGCTTCAAAAATTGTACGATTGTTTGCTTAATGAGTCGCCGCAAATTGAAGTAGATAAAGCTATTATTGAACGCGCTTTATTGCCTATAGAGCGTATGTTAGAGTTATCAAAATAATTTAGAATGATTACCAACTATTTAGTTATTGGTTCGGGCATTGCGGGTTTAACATTTGCAGTTAAGATTGCTGAGAAATTTTCCAATAAAAAAGTTGTTATTGTTACAAAAGCAACCGAAGACGAATCAAATACTAAATATGCCCAAGGAGGTGTTGCTATTGTTTTAGATGAAGAAAAAGATTCATTTAAAAAGCATATTCAAGATACTTTAATTGCTGGCGACGGACTTTGTGATGAGGCTGTTGTTGAAATGGTAATTAAAGAAGGTCCCGAACGATTAAACGAATTACTACATTGGGGAGCGAATTTTGATAAGGATTCTAGTGGAGAATTTAATTTAGGGAAAGAAGGAGGGCACTCCGAATACCGTGTGGTACATTACAAAGACATTACAGGATACGAGATAGAAAGAGCCTTGTTAAATCGCGTACATCAATTACCCAATATTACTTTATTGCCTTATCATTTTGCCATTGATTTAATTACAAATCATCATTTAAAAAAGAATAAGCCAAAACATGATGCATGCTATGGGGCTTATGTCTTTAACCAGAAAGCAGGAACTATTTTTAAAATAAAAGCAGATAGCACATTATTAGCTTCGGGAGGAATAGGTCGTGTGTATGGACATACAACAAACCCTGTAATTGCTACAGGCGATGGTATTGCAATGGCTTATAGAGCTAAAGCAAAAATTACCGACATGGAGTTTGTGCAGTTTCATCCAACAGCGTTGTATGATATTAGAGGAGGGGGCTCCTCTTTTTTAATATCCGAAGCTGTTAGAGGGTTTGGTGCTGTTTTAAGAAATAAAGAGGGGTACAGATTTATGCTAGATTACGATGAGCGCGGAGAATTAGCCTCTAGAGATATTGTATCTCAAAGTATTGATAATGAATTGAAGAAATCTGGAGACACCCATGTTTTTTTAGACTGTACACATTTAGATATCGAAGAGTTTAAATTGCACTTTCCAAATATTTATCAAAAATGTTTAGATCAGCATATTAATATAAAAACAGATTGGATTCCAGTAGTCCCTGCATCTCATTACTTATGTGGAGGTATTAATGTTGATAAAAATGGCAAAACAACTTTAGCTAATTTGTTTGCTTGTGGCGAGTGTAGCAGAACGGGTTTACATGGTGCTAATAGGTTGGCTTCAAATTCATTGTTAGAAGCATTGGTTTATGCTCATAATATTTTTATGTATCATAGTAAACATTCAAGCCAAACTTTAAATTTAGAGATTCCCGAATGGAATGATGAAGGTACCAGTTTCCCCGACGAGCACATCACAATTCAGCATAATCTAAAACAGTTGCAAGCTTTAATGCGAGATTATGTTGGCATTGTTAGAAGTAATAAACGTTTAACCAAAGCCATTAAGCATTTAGATTTAATTTATAATGAGGTTGAAGATTTTTATAAAGAATCTAAAATAACCACTTCTCTTTGCGAATTAAGAAATATGGTTAATGTGGCTCACTTAATTATAACGCAATCTTTAAATAGAAAAGAAAATAAAGGAGGGTATTTTAATTTAAACAATGTAAAAAAATAAAGAGGTGCTAATAAAAAACACCTCTTTTAAAAAATAATATCTTAGTTGTTATTTACCAAGCATTAATAATTCGCTACACACCACTTCTGTTATATAGCGTTTGTTACCATCTTTATCATCATAACTACGCGATGTTAGTTTTCCTTCAATAGCAACTTCTTTACCTTTAGTTACATATTTTTCAATTATTTGAGCCGTTTTTCCCCAAGCAACTACATTATGCCATTGCGTGTCTGTAATTTTTTCACCTTTATTATTGGTGTAACTTTCGTTAGTTGCAATATTAAATTTTGCTAAAATTTTGCCTGATTCTAAATTGATGATTTCTGGATTGTTTCCTAAGTTACCAATCAACTGTACTTTGTTTCTAAGTGTGTTCATAATTTTAAATTTACGTGTTAAACAGTTAATACTATCGAGTTCTTATATTTCGACAGGGCAAATATGCGATGGCTTCCAAAAGTTATTCGGTAATTACTTATTTAAAATCGTTTGTAAATATTTGTAGTCGTTTGTAAACGAATAAATTTTCCTTATATTGGCATCTATATACAACAAAATTCAATTAAAAATGAAATTCAATATTGAAACTGAAAGACTCATCTTAAGGGAATTAAGACAAACCGATTTAGATGAGATGTTTGAGTTAGATTCCAATCCAGAAGTACATAAATATTTAGGAAATAAACCAGTTAAAACTATTGAAGAATCTCAAAAAATATTAGATAGTGTTTTCAATCAATATAAAGAACGCGGTATAGGCAGATTTGCAGCTATTGAAAAGTCTTCAGGCAATTTTATTGGCTGGTCTGGAATACGATTAAACACCGAATATAACATGAATGGTTTTACCAAATATTACGATGTGGGTTACAGGCTTTTACCAAAATACTGGGGAAAAGGCTATGCAACAGAATCTGGTAAAGCTGCAGTTAATTATGCTTTTAATGTTTTAAAATTATCAGAATTATATGCAACAACTGAAATAGGAAATCAAGCGTCGCACCATGCACTTTTAAAAATTGGATTGCATTATATTGAAGATTTTTATTTTGAACAAGAGCAACTAAATTTACGTTGGTATAAAATTGAAAGCCCATAATGGGCATTAATTAAGAAATATTATAAATTTGAATTGATGGAAAAGAAATGTCTGGAATGTGGCGATAAAATTGTTGGCAGAATTGATAAAAAATTCTGTAGTGATGGGTGTAGAAATGCCTATAACAATAATATTAATAAAGACCACAAAAATTTAATTAGAAACACAAATAATAGACTTCGGAAAAATTATAGAATTTTAGAAGCCCTAAATCCAGATCAAAAAACAAAGACCTCGCGAGCAAAACTTATTGAAAAAGGATTTGATTTTAATTACTTTACAAGTATATATACTACAAAAGCAGGGGTTATTTATTATTTTGTATACAACCAAGGTTATTTACCTCTTGAAGGTGATTATTATGCTTTGGTGAAAAGGGAAAATTAAACTGTAACTTTTTTTAAAACAGAGGCACTAATTAAGTGTAAACTAACTTTTAATGAATCTTTAATTTTACCTATGCTGCCCATTATAATTATTCTAGTTATTATAATCATCGCGTTTTGTGTGTAT
>NZ_CAXIBN010000003.1:0-49530 GCF_964021735.1 uncultured Wocania sp.
GAGTTACAACTCATTAAAAATAGAGTGCATCAATCGTTTTTTGTCATTTATACTTTCTTCAAGAGATATCATTGTTTCTGTTCTGTAAACACCTTCAATATCATCTAGCATAAAAATAACTTCTTTTGCATGTTCGGTGCTTCTTGCTCTAATTTTACAAAATATATTGAACTTTCCAGTTGTTATATGGGCTACAGTTACAAAAGGAATGTTACTGATACGTTCTAATACAAATTTTGTTTGAGAGGTGTTATTTAAAAATACACCTACATAAGCTATAAATGAATAGCCTAATTTTTTATAGTCCAATGTTAAAGATGAGCCTCTTATTATACCAGACTCCTCCATTTTTTTTACACGTACATGAACAGTACCCGCAGAAATTAATAGTTTTTTAGCAATATCTGTAAATGGAATCCTTGTGTTATCGATTAACATATCAAGAATTTGGTGATCGATTTCGTCTAATTTAATTTTTCCCATAATTAATTATTCTTAAATAAAAAGCAAAATTAGTACATTTTCAACAAAAAATACATACTAATTTTGCTTTTTATTGTCAAAATAATGCAATTTTCTTTTTATTTATTATTACGAAATCGTTTTCGTTATTAACTTTTACACAATTACCATGTACATCCAACACTTTCGATTTATTAGCGTCAAACTCTTTATGTCCAAAATAATTTGTCAGTCTTTCAATCTTTTCAATTTTAGGTATAAATTCTATTTTACCCTGTATTAATTTTTCTTGATACATAATGGCTATATCTTCTACCTTATCATCATCTGTTTTTGCGTTTCGTATGATAACATCAAAAAAGCATTTTTCATTTTCAGGAATATTAAAATATGATTTATATCTATTTCCATCAATATTGCTATTCGCTATATAATTTAAAGATACTAACAGAGATATATAAATATACTCACGCGTTTTTTCTCTACCATAATCATTATGAAAATGGCCAGCTTCAAACAAAATAGTTGGTATATTTTCGCTTTGAAACGTATCTCCTACACAATTCAAATTAAATGCATCATCATAAACACCTACTTGATTTGGTATTACCTTTTGTAATGAAGCATTCATAACTCCAATAATCTCCATAGCTATTTTTCGATTTGTCGTAAGTGTACAATCTTTGTCTTGTGCTGGTGCTAAAAACGACACTGTAGCAGATTTATTTGTATTTCCAGCACTAAAAATAGTGCGTTGCCCATGAAGATTGTAGCAATAATGAGGCTTAAACTCATTAAAGGCAGCTCTTAAAACTTTACTTTCTGGTTGCGATAAGTTTTGCGCATCTCTATTTAAATCTATTTGATTTGCATTAACTCTAGTGTACGCTAAAGCTCCATCTGGGCTTAAAATAGGAATTATATATATAGTACAGGCATCTAAAATATAGGTAAGAGCAGAATCTTTATCTAAAAGTGTGTTTAAAAGATCGAATATTGCTTTTGTTGTGGTTGATTCATTTCCGTGCATTTGTGACCACATTAATATTTTTTTACTACCACTGCCAATTTTTATTGAATAAATAGGGTTACCTAAAGCAGATTTTCCTATCGTATTTATAGCTATTTTTTTCTTTAAATTATCTAGCAAAAGCTCAATATTATTGTTAGTAATATACCTATGATTTAGATAGCTTTCTTTATGCTTTAAAAACAGTGACCTAATATACTCTATATCCATTGAATTTATTTAATATACAAATGTAAACATTTAGTAATTTACAAATGTAAACAT
The DNA here is from genome assembly GCF_964021735.1 of uncultured Wocania sp. Lineage (NCBI taxonomy): Bacteria > Pseudomonadati > Bacteroidota > Flavobacteriia > Flavobacteriales > Flavobacteriaceae > Wocania > uncultured Wocania sp. The sequence goes on from NZ_CAXIBN010000003.1 coordinate 1,757, forward strand.
TGGTTTCACCTGTATTTGTTTACATAATTAAACAAAATAGCTACATAGAACTCAACAAAATCAATAATCACAACAACAACTAATTATTTAATTAATATACTTCTCTATTTCAGAATATTAAATAACACTATATAAACTTAAAGATTAATTAATATTCTTTTTTTTAGATTATAAATACCATTATATAAAATATATCGTTACATTTGTAACGTATTTAGCTTTAACTCAAAGTTTACAATGATAAACAACGAAGATTTCGCAAGAAGACTCCAAAAAGTCATAGATTACTACGGTGAATCGGCTTCATCTTTTGCCGAAAAAATTGGTGTGCAGCGTTCTAGTATTTCTCACATTTTGTCGGGCAGAAACAAACCCAGTTTAGACTTTGTTTTAAAAGTGCTTTCCTCCTTTCCGGAAGTTGAATTGTATTGGTTGCTAAATGGCAAAGGAGAATTTCCTTCAAATATAAATTTAGAAAGTATTAAAAGTAAAAATCCTGATTCAAAAATTGAAGACTCATTTCAATCTGAAATTAAAAAAGATAAAGAAATTGAACGCATAATCATTTTTTATTCAGACGGAAGTTTTAAAAACTTTCAGAATTAACAACATTCTTTAGTAGCTTTGCTTTAAAATATTTTTTATGCGTTTACTATGTTTTCTTTTATTGTTTAGCGTTTTTAGTTGTTACGAAACTTCAAGGAATTGTAAAGATTATAAAACAGGTAAGTTTTATAGCGAGGTATTAATAAATGATATGTTATACAAATCCACTTTTGAAAGAACTGAAGATTTACAAATTGAAACCTATAACAAGAATATAGATTCATCTAAACTACGATGGATAAACGAATGTGAAGTTATTTTCAAGACTATTAACCCCAAAAATATGGCTGAAAGAAAAGATGTTCACCTAAAAATTTTAACGACTACAGATTCGTCATATACTTTTGAATATTCTTATGTTGGTGAAACAAAAAAGCAAAAAGGAATTGCTTATAAGATTATTAAATAGTTAATCGAAAGGATATAAAAATGATTCTATCAAACTGAAATTTAATTGTTTATCCTCTGTTATTTCATAAGTTAAAAATAATTCCCCCCAAAATTCACCATCGGAAAAATCAGCAATAATCCATTTATGGTTTAGCATTTTAACTGTGTTAATCAGCATTTTTCTGCCTTCGCTTGCTGCATATGGCACTATAGGATGTTCTCCTTTGATTTCGTTTAGCTTATAAAGTTCATCTTTAATAAATGGAATTAACTCATCTACATTATAGCCATCATTTTCAAAATAACTTATAGCATCTTCATTTCTGTCTAAATTAAAATGTGATAGATTTAAAACTTCATTTTGCATTGTCTCCAAGGAATCTTTATATTTTTCAGATTTCAATTTCTGGTCTTCTAATTTATTGTTCAAATCTTCAAATACACGTTTAGAATTCACATACTGAAACAGCACTAATAATGCCGAAAACACAAATAAATACATAAAAATTCTTTGTTTCATCTTTTACTTTTTATATGGTTAATTGCAAGCCATCGTAGGCAAGAAAAACATTTTCTGGGAGACTTCGTTGCACTTCATCGTGAAAGCCTAATAAATGGCTTATATGTGTAAAATAAGCTTTTTCTGGCTTCACTTCACTAACGAATTGCAAGGCTTCTTCTAAATTAAAATGAGAAATATGAGGCTCTATGCGTAACGCATTAATCACCAAAATCTTAAGATTTTTAAGCTTTTCAACCTCATCATCATCAACTGTTTTTATATCAGTCAAATACGCAAAATCATTAAATCTAAAACCAAAAACTTGGACAAAATAATGATTTGCATTAATTGGTATAACTTCAAGTCCTGATAAACTAAACGGCTTATTTTTAATTACATTTGCTATCACCGTTGGTGCTCCGGGGTATTTGTTTTCAGTTTCAAAAATATAATCAAATCGGTTTTTTATAGATTTAATAACACGTTCGTGAGCGTAAATATTCATGTCACCATTCATGTAACACAAAGGTCTAATATCATCTAAACCTGCAACATGATCAGAATGTTCATGCGTAAATAAAATACCATTAATTTTTTCACATCTACTACGTAGCATTTGTTGCCTAAAATCTGGTCCGCAATCTATCACATAAGCAAAATCATTCCATTCTATCAATACAGATACTCTTAACCGTTTATCTTTTGGGTTTTTACTTAGGCATACTGGATGTTTACTCCCAATAACTGGAATACCTTGAGATGTGCCTGTGCCAAGAAATGTGATTTTCAAAAAAACTAATATTAAATCACAAAAATAAGCTTATTTTTTTGTTTGCTATAGTTATTTAATACCTTTGTAACTATTACTACTAACTCAAAAAAGAATATGGAAATTACCATAAAGGGGGATAAAGAATTTGATGATATTCCGTCATTAAAATCTAAAGCACTACGTATAAATTTAAACGAAAACATTTACGGAACATTTGCTGAAATTGGAGCAGGTCAAGAAACGTGTCGTCATTTTTTTAGAGCTGGTGGAGCATCTGGAACCATAGCAAAAGCAATGTCTGCTTACGATAAAGATTTTAGTGATGCTATTTATGGAATTGAAGACGACAGACGTTATGTAACCGAAGCACGTTTACGTAAAATGCTTTCTCATGAAATGAGTCTTATGGAAAAGCGTATTACACGAGATAAACATCCAAATAAAATATTTTTCACATACGCCAATACCGTTGCTACTATAGATTTTGCAAAAAAATTTAAAGGTCACGGTTGGGTAGGAATTAAATACCAAGTTGAATCTGGTGGTGGGTACAACGAAATAATATTACATGTTCGTTTTAAAGAAACCGACGCTCGTTTACAACAAGAAACTTTAGGTGCTTTAGGAACAAATCTTATCTACGGAGCTTTTTACAAGTATAACGAACCAAAAAAATTACTGCGTTATTTATATGATCATTTAGATAAAGATCAATTAGAAATTGACACCATTAACTTTTCTGGTCCTGTTTTTAAAGATGTAGATAATAGACTGATGAGCTTACAGTTAGTTAAAAACGGTATGACTGATGCCGTTATGTTTGGTCCAGATGGAAACAATGTACTTCCTGCAAAAGTTTTATATAAAAAAAATATTCTAGCATTACGAGGTAGTTTTAGACCTGTAACTAAGGTGAACATGGCTATGTATGAGAAATCGTATGAGATGTTTATTAAAGAAAATAAGGTAAATGCTGATAAAACTGAAGTAGTATTTGAAATAACCTTATCTAACTTGCGGGCAGAAGGCGAAATAGACGAACAAGATTTTATGGATAGGGCAGATTTATTATGCTCGCTCGGGCAATCTGTAATGATTTCCAATTTCCAAGAATACTATAAAGTCGTTGAATATTTCTCTTCATATACAAAAGCAAGAATGGGACTTGCAATGGGTGTTAATAATTTGATTGATATTTTTGATGAAAAATACTATCGCCATTTAAGTGGTGGTATTCTTGAGGCATTTGGTAAATTATTTTTCAAAGATTTAAAAGTATACTTATACCCTATGCTAGATCCAGAAACTGGAGAATTAATAAATAGCAAAAACCTGAAGGTGTATCCGCGTATGAAAGAACTTTACAAATTCTTTAAGTACAATGGAAAAGTAATAGACATTGAAGATTACGACACTAGCATTATGAGCATTTTTTCTAGAGAAATTCTTCAGAAAATTGAAAATGGAGAACGTGGTTGGGAAGATATGTTGCCAGAAGGTACGGCAGATTTAATTAAAGATTATAGATTATTTGGTTATACACGCAAGCCTTTAAAATCTATAACTATTAAGAAAAGGACGGTAAAAAAATAATTACGTATTTAAAAAAGAGCTTTGTTAAACAAAGCCCTTTTTTTGTATCTACTCTAATATTTGAGCTGCGTGATTTTTAGTTTTTACTTTATCAATAACGCGCTCTACTATCCCATTTTCATCAATAATAAATGTTTTTCTGTGAATGCCATCATACTCTCTACCCATAAACTTTTTTAGCCCCCAAACACCAAAAGCGTCAATTACTGTTTTATCTTCATCTGCTAACAAAGGAAAAGGTAAACTAAATTTATTTTTAAAATTAGATTGTTTTTTAGCAGAATCTGCACTTACACCTAATAACTCATAACCTTTTTCTTTTAAAACATCATAATTGTCTCGTAAATTACAAGCTTCAGTGGTGCAACCAGGTGTGTTTGCCTTTGGGTAAAAAAAGACCACTAATTTTTTTCCTTTGTAGTCGCTTAATGAAATTATATTTCCTTGTTCGTCTTTAGCCGTAAAATTAGGAACGGCATCACCTTGTTTTAGTGTGTTCATAGTTATAACTTTGATTTTTATCAAAAATACAACTTATGACTAAAACAGAGAAAGTTAACTTTATTATTAATACACTATATAAGTTATATCCAGAAATCCCCATTCCATTAGATCATAAAGATCCATATACACTACTTATAGCAGTTTTAATGTCTGCACAAAGTACCGATGTTCGTGTAAACAAAATAACCCCTTTACTTTTTGAAAAAGCAGATAATCCGTATGATATGGTTAAGCTTTCTGCTGAAGAAATAAGAGATATTATAAAACCTGTTGGCTTGTCCCCTATGAAAAGCAAAGGCATTTATGGGTTATCCAAAATTCTTATTGAAAAACATAACGGGAAAGTGCCTCAAAGTTTTGAAGCTCTTGAAGAACTGCCTGCAGTTGGTCATAAAACAGCTAGTGTAGTTATGTCTCAAGCTTTTGGTGTACCTGCTTTTCCGGTAGATACACATATTCATCGACTAATGTACAGGTGGAATTTAAGTAATGGTAAAAGCGTGGTACAAACTGAAAAAGATGCAAAACGCCTATTTCCAAAAGAACTATGGAACGATTTACATTTACAAATTATTTGGTATGGACGAGAGTATTCTCCAGCTAGAGGCTGGAATTTAGAAAAAGACATTATTACCAAAACTATAGGAAGAAAGTCTGTTTTAAAAGAATACTATAAACTAAAAAAGTCCTGATGAAACTTATCAGGACTTTTTCAAAATTTAGTTTAGAAGCGCTTCAAACTTCATTTTATTACAATTTATAACACTTAAAGCCTTAGAATAGTTTAGAAGAAAATTAACCGTTTCTTCCTTCGGTTTTAGATCATTTAAGTTTTTAATAGATTTTTCAGAGTAAAGTTTTGCCATTTTAACAAATTATGGGTTATTTATTAAGTAACGCAGCAAAATTTACTTTATTGTACTAGTTTGTTAAAACTATATTATGCTTATCTATTATTTTTCTTAAATTTATTAATGCATATCTCATGCGTCCCAAAGCTGTATTGATACTAACCCCCGTTCGATCTGAGATTTCTTTAAAGCTCATATCATTATAAATTCGCATCATTAGCACCTCTTTTTGGTCTTCAGGTAGTTCATCAACTAAACGCCTTACATCATTTTCTACTTGCTCTTTAATAATGGCCTTTTCGGCATTCAAACTAGTATCACTAAGTACAGAAAAAATACTAAAATCACCACTATTATCAAATTTTGGCATTCTATTATTTTTTCTAAAAAAGTCAATAACTAAATTATGCGAAATACGCATTACCCATGGCAAAAACTTTCCTTCCTCATTGTATGCACCACGTTTAAGCGTACGAATAACCTTAATGAATGTATCTTGAAAAATATCTTCAGTAACATCTCTGTCGTAAACTTTAGAATAAATAAAACTGTAAATTTTTTGTTTGTGCCTTGTTATAAGGATTTCCAAAGCACTTTCATCTCCTTTAATATAGTTGCTAACTAAAATAGCATCAGAAACAAGTTTGTATTTCATAATCATTACTTTAATGCAGCAAAGCAAAATGCCTCATTGCCTGGGGTTAATTTCTTTAAAGTAATGTTATGCTATAAGCGAGAGTCGTTTTTAATTGATAAATCAAATATAACAACAATCATTCCTAAAAAACAAAAAAAATAGATTTTTTTTTAACAATTCATTAAGCTATAATCTATTTTTTAAGCTGATTTACTTATAGTATCTTTGCGAAATTATTCCTTTTAAAAGCTTATGATTACTAATATCGCTGAAGTAAACCCGAAACAAAACATCATTATTAAAGGAGCTAAATTGCATAACTTAAAAAATATTGATGTCGTTATTCCTAGAAATAAATTAGTAGTTATTACAGGATTATCTGGTTCTGGAAAATCTAGTTTAGCTTTTGATACACTTTATGCCGAAGGACAAAGACGCTATGTTGAAAGCTTATCGAGCTATGCGCGTCAATTTTTAGGTCGTCTTAACAAACCAAAAGTAGATTATATAAAGGGGATTGCTCCAGCAATTGCTATTGAACAAAAAGTAAATTCAACCAATCCACGATCAACCGTTGGTACAACAACAGAAATTTACGACTATTTAAAACTACTTTTTGCTAGAATTGGCAAAACCTACTCGCCTGTTTCTGGAAATGAAGTAAAAAAAGATAGCGTTACTGATGTTTTAAAACATTTAAAAACCTTTGCTGAGGGCGAAAAATTATTACTCCTCGCTCCTATACGTTTAGAAGAGGGGCGATTAATGAGCGATAAACTTAAAACTTTAAACCAACAGGGTTATGCGAGGATTAAAGTAAATAACGAGGTTATTAGAATTGATGAAGTAAAAGATATTTCTGAGGATAAAAACATCTTTTTAGTTGTTGATAGAATTATTATTAGAAACGAAGAAGATTTCTTTAATCGCTTAGCTGATGCTGTACAAACTGCTTTTTTTGAAGGCAAAGGCGAATGCATTATAGAAAGTTTATCAAACAGTGAGCAACGCATATTTAGCAACAAATTTGAGTTAGATGGTATTACTTTTTTAGAACCGAATGTACATTTATTCAGTTTTAACAATCCGTACGGAGCTTGTCCAAAATGTGAAGGTTATGGTGATATTATTGGGATTGATGATGATTTAGTAATTCCAAACACAGGATTATCTGTTTACGAAAACGCCATTTTTCCTTGGCGTGGTGAAAGTATGAGTTGGTACAGAGACCAGTTAGTAAATAATTCTCATAAATTCAATTTCCCAATCCATAAACCATATTTTGAACTGAGCGACAACCAAAAACAACTTATTTGGACTGGTAACGAACATTTTGAAGGCTTAAACTCCTTTTTTACCGAGTTAGAATCTAAAGCTTATAAAATACAAAACCGTGTGATGCTATCTCGTTATCGCGGAAAAACTAAATGTAAAACATGTAACGGCAAACGTTTACGTATAGAAGCTAATTATGTGAAAATTGCTGGTGCTACGATTACAGATTTAGTAGAGATGCCACTTGATAAATTGGCAAACTTTTTTAAGCAACTAGAATTAAATGATTATGATACACAAATAGCAAATAGGCTTTTAAAAGAAATTAATAATAGATTGCTATTCCTATCAAATGTTGGGTTAGATTATTTAACTTTAAACAGAAAATCGAATACACTTTCTGGTGGCGAAAGTCAGCGTATCAATCTCGCAACATCTTTGGGGAGTAGTTTGGTTGGTTCTATGTATATTTTAGACGAACCTAGCATTGGCTTACACCCCAAAGACACCGAACGTTTAATTTTAGTTTTAAAACAATTACGCGATTTAGGCAATACCGTTATTGTAGTTGAACACGATGAAGATATCATGAAAGCTGCCGATAGCATTATTGATATAGGTCCAGAAGCAGGAACTTTTGGTGGTCATGTTGTAGCAAATGGCACCTATGATGATATTTTGGCTTCAGATTCTTTAACAGCTCAATATTTAAACGAAACCTTAAAAATTGAAATTCCAAAAACGCGCAGAACATCTAAATATCATATCGATATTATTGGAGCTCGAGAAAATAATTTAAAAAATATTGATGTAAGCTTTCCTCTGGGTGTACTTACCGTTGTTACTGGCGTTTCTGGTAGCGGAAAAAGTACATTAGTTAAAAAGATTTTATACCCAGCATTACAAAAAAAACTAACAGATTTTGGCGATAAACCAGGACAATTTACAAGTTTAGAAGGCAATTTTAGTAATATAAAACATATAGAATTTGTAGACCAAAACCCAATTGGTCGATCCTCTCGCTCAAATCCTGTTACCTACATAAAAGCTTATGACGATATTCGTGCTTTATTTTCAAAGCAAAAATTGAGCACCATAAGAAATTATCAAGCTAAACATTTTTCATTTAATGTAGATGGCGGACGCTGTGAGACTTGTAAAGGTGAAGGTGAAGTAACCATTGAAATGCAATTTATGGCAGATGTGCATTTAGAATGCGAAACCTGCAAAGGCAAACGTTTTAAAAAAGAAGTCTTAGAAGTTACTTTTGCAGGCAAAAATATTGATGATGTTTTAAACCTAACCATTGATGATGCTGTTGCTTTTTTTGATGCTAATAAGCAAACAAAAATTAAAACCAAACTCCAGCCATTACAAGATGTAGGGTTGGGTTATGTAACTTTAGGACAAAGCTCTTCTACCCTATCTGGTGGCGAAGCACAACGTATAAAATTAGCATCGTTTCTAGGTAAAGGAAATAATAAAGAGAAAGCCCTTTTCATTTTTGATGAACCTACAACTGGTTTGCATTTCCATGATATTCAAAAGCTTTTAAAATCCTTTAATGCGCTAATTGAAAAAGGACATTCAATTATTGTAGTAGAACACAATTTAGAACTTATTAAATGTGCTGATTATATTATCGATTTAGGTCCAAAAGGTGGTGAAACAGGAGGCAATCTAGTAGCCACAGGAACTCCAGAAGCTATTATAAAGATTAAAGCTTCAGAAACGGGGGCATATTTAAAAGAAAAGCTTTACTAGTATCATAATTATTTGGGCGTTACCCCAAAAAGGGTCGGGCTTTCCACTATATCTTTTTAAAAACGTCATTGCAAGGATTAAGGACATGACAATCTACAAAATTTTAGTTTCATCAACCTTTATTACACTCAAGTTTTAAAAAGGATGCCGTTTCAATCCCTAACGCAAACCAGTCCGCAGTTGGCAGTCATTAGCACCTCAATCAGTACATATCTGGAAAACGCTTAGATAAAAACAAAATTACTACTTCACGAACCCTTTCATGTGGGGGACACTTATAAAAATCAATAAAACATAAAAGCAAACATTCCCAAAATAACAACTGTTAAAGGTGCCACCAATAACAAAAACAGAAACGACGTTAAGCTTGCTTTAAAAAAGGTTTTAAACTTACCTTGCTTATAAAAACACTTTAATGCTAAATACAGATAGAAAAATGTAGAAAGCGCAACTAACCAATCAATCCAATCTGGAATATCTGCAATAAAGTTTATCCCAATAATTAAACTAAAAACAGTAAATAAAAACGAAAAATAATAAAAACTAAACACCAAATGATGAGCATACAACCCGTGTTTTCTATATAAAATTTTAAGAATTAACGCAAATATCGGTAGCAAAAAAAACATGGCAATAGGAATTGTATCATAAAACGTTTGCAAAATACTTCCACCCTTTCTTGATTTATAAAACTTTAATGCTTGTTTATATAATTGCCGTTTAAAAAGACCTGCATCATCATTCATTCCCATTTCTTTATAAAGCACATTATTAGGCGCATCCAAAGCTATTAAAGAATCAACAGATTTTGTATTAAAATCAAAACTAGCCATAGTATTTTTTCTAAAACCTTCAGCTTCAACTAAAGAATCCATTTGTTCTTCAGAAAATCCATGAATAAATTTATTATCCTTCAAAGTCTTACGGAGTTCAGCACGTGCTACAGAATCTTTTACTTTTTGTTTTGCCAATTGAACAGCTTTTATAGAATCTCTAACATGCTCATCTTCTCTCTTATCAGTTATATTTTCAGTCTTAAGTGTTTTAGCAAGACTTTCATCAAGTATTTGAACTTGACTTTTTTGAATAAAGGAAAACAAAAAGAAAAATACTACAGTAATAAACAAATACATCTGCGCAGGATGTAAATACAACAAGCGTTTTCCTTCAATAAAACGACTAGCTAAATACCCTGGTTTAAATAGTAAAGGAAAAAAGCTTTTAAAAAAGCGTGCATCAAACGAAAAATAGTTGGTTATCGTATTGTAAAATAAAACGCCAATAGTAAGCTCATCTTTTGATTTTTGACCACAATGCGGACAAAACCTAAAGTCTTTTTCAAAATCCTCTTCGCAATTTTTACAAGTTTCGTATTGTTTTTCCATTAAAAAGATTGGTTTCTATAAAAGTAAAAAAAAGTAATTACAAATTTCACATTAGTAAAAACCTAACAATTAACTATTTACAATTTTGGCACATTAATTGAAAACTACAAAACAATAGCGTAAGCCGAAAAGCTAAAGAGTAGGCAAAATTAAATCCTATATGATTATGAAAAGATTATTACTATTATTTACAGGCTTGTTAATAGGATTAACAACAGTATCAGCAACAGAGCTAAACTACCAAGACCAAAAAACCAAGTTAGAAAAAACAAAACGTTACCGTTACGCACAACCAATTATGTTTGTAGAGCGCGGTATTGAGTTCTTAGTTTTTCCTGATGGAAGTTTTGATTTTAATACAAACTATGAGAATACATTTTACAATGATTCTTATTATAGAAAAAGAACTTCTAAACGTAGTAATGTTAATACAACTTATGGTGCTCCAGGTAAACGTGTTAAGTATACATCGTACAGACACAGAAACCGAGGTGTTTCAATCTCGCACGATAGAGATGGTAAAGTAAGACGTATTGGCAACATATTTTTAAACTATGATAGACGAGGAAGACTTAAGCGTGCTGGTTCTATATATATGAATTATAAGCGTAATGGCACTTTAACCCAAGTTGGTGGATTAATAGTGAAATACAACCATTGGGGAGAAATTGTACATACTCGTGGACAAGTAAACCATTTTAGCAATAGTTGTAATATTTGCGGTGTTAGTTCTTGTGGAATAGATCATAACCAAAGAGATAGATACTATGATGATGACAACAATGACTGGTATGATGACATTTACAATAATGATGACGACAACCATTACTATTACAAACATAATGGTAAAGTGAAAAAGCATAAAAAGAAAAAGCACTAATCTTTTTTTGTCCTTAAAACAAAATCCCCATAACAATAATAGTTAAGGGGATTTTTTATAAATACTTAAAATGCATTATTTCAATATAGCCAGTGGCTCAGTAGTTTTCCATTTACCTCTTGTAAAATCTGGAAAAGCCTGTGGTGCTCCACCAAGAGCCACCGAATGTTCACTTAAAGGTGCAACTGCACTCCAATGACAGCCTTCATAAATATTCTGATCTAATGGTTCACCATTACGTAAGCACTCCACTATTCTATAAAGCATCATAAAATCCATACCACCATGGCCACCCATTTTTTTGGCTAATGCGCCTAATCGCTTGTATAATGGATGTTCGTACTTTTCGTAAATTTTTTCTAACTGCTCGCCTTGTGCCCAACTATGATGATTTTCAGTAACACCTTCTACGCCTCCTTCAAGAGCAACTCGTGTTGGGAAACCAGCTAAAGTTCCTTTAGTACCTTGTACTAAATTATGACGCGAATATGGTCTAGGACTCGTTTCGTCCCATTGAATCATAATCGTTCTACCTAAAGTGGTTTTAATAATAGAGGTGTTCATATCACCACCTTTATAATCTAGCTTATTCCATTTGTGGTCTTTGTCATAATTCTTTTCAGCATATTGTTTTCTACCCATTGCAGGCGTTGAAAAAGACACTAAGCTGCTAAAGTTATCTTCCCCTCTAGCGAGATTCATATATTGCGCTACTGGTCCCAATCCGTGTGTTGGATAAAGATTTCCATTTCTGTGCGCATAATGAGGTGTTCTCCAAGAACCTGTACCTCTTTCCTGCTCTTGCATTTGAAATCGTAACTCATGAATATAAGCAGCCTCAGCATGCAAAAGATCGCCAATAACACCTTGTCTGCACATGTTTAAATACAAAAGTTCTTCCCTTCCGTAATTCACATTTTCCATCATCATGCAATGCTTTTGGGTTTGCTCTGAAGTAAAAACAATATCCCACATTTCTTCTAAAGTAACTGCAATTGGCACTTCAACAAAGGCATGTGCCCCTTTCTTCATAGCCTCAATAGCCATTGGTGCATGGTTTTTCCAGTTTGTAGAAATAAAAACAGCATCTGGTTTTACTTCATCAAGCATCAATTTCCATTTATCTTCTGCACCGTGGTACACAGCAATATTTTTATGACGTGATCCTTTCCCAATTGCTTTACATTTATCGGCAGATCTATTAGCATAATCTTCATATAAATCACTTATTGCTACTATTTCTGTACCTTCAATGGATGCTAATTGTCTTGCATGTCCACTACCACGAGCGCCAACACCTATTAAAGCAATGCGTACTTTATTTAGTTTTGGCGCAGCAAATCCGCCCATATACTTACCTTCATGATCAAAAAGTGGGTTACTTGTTGATGAATAAGCCGGTAACATGCTTCCTAGGCCCAAAGCAACACCTGTAAGTGATGTTTTTTTAATAAAACTTCTTCTGTCTAAATTTTTCATTAATATAATTTTATACGTTTATGATTTTAGCGAAATTGAATTTTTAAAGTTACTTAATTTTAGCTTTTAAATACAAATATTTTTTTGACATATGTTAATAGTTATTTGTTGGGATTGATTGGTTGGATTTTGTGGTTATTAGTTAAAAATGAAAAGTCAGACGCATTAAGCAACTAACTTAGCCAATAAAATTCATAAAGAATTTTGTAAGTAGTGAACTAGTAATTAATTTTATAGAATTTCTAATTCTTTTTTTCAATTAAAGTTTCTAGAAATTTATCATGCGAGCTTATTTCCTAAATTTTAGGCTCTAAAGTGTTTTCTTTTAGTTCAGAAATAACTTTTTTAGAGTCTGTTTTAATATTGTTTTTTACCTCTTTTTATTTCTTCCATTTATTTTGACCAGATTACCTATACTTAGGCATGGTTTCGTTTTAATATCTATAAAAAAATCACAAATTTTTCCCACAAAATCAATCAAATCCATTTCAACTTAAAAAAAGTTATCAACGATTATTTATTGATTTACAAGGGTTTAAACTATGCTTTCATTTTTTGGCACGTTGTTTGTAATTATCTAATCGTAACACAATTAAAACACACAATTATGAAAAATTTTATATTCTTATTAGCAGGTTTATTCCTAACAGGGTTTACTGCTACCGCAACCACAACCGAAGTAAATAACACAACAACATCTACATTTATTGGAGGTTATGGTAATTCTTTCATTTTTGTAGAAGATGGTATTGAGTTTTCGGTGTTTCGTGATGGACAATTCGATTTTAATATTTTAAGAGGTAATTCTCGTTTAAATGTTTCAGTGGGTTCTCCAAACGTAAATATCAGTTTTAATTCGGGTTACGATTATAACGCTTATGTGCAATACGATGAATATGGTGCTATTATTCAAATTGAAAACACACCTATTTATTATGATTATTACGGACGTGTAAGTCAAGTTGGTAACGTAAATATTAACTATAACAGCTATGGAAACATCTCGCGTGTTGGTGGTTTATATGTACATTACAACCGCTACAACCGTTACTCACACTTTTCTGGATTTATAAACATTTACAATAGACATTATGTATACAGACCTTGGCACAGGTATTACAGTGTTCCAGCTTACGATTACTGTGTAGTTTATAATAGACCATACAGACAATATTATAATCCAATTCGTTATACTTATAACAGACCGTTTTATAACAATTATAGACCAAGAACAGCTATTGCAACAAGGCGTGGTTATAAAATTAGCAGAAACAGAAACTATGCTACTGTAAACAGAAGTACAAGAAATAGAACACAAATTAATAGTCGTGCAAATTCTAGAAGAGATGTTGCACAAGCAAACTCAACAAGACGTAATAATTCGACCGTAAATAGAAGTGCTAGAGAAAATTCTAAAAATATTAGCAGAAGAAACGCTTCTAATCGGGAGAATACAAGAGCGAACACAGCTACTAGAAATAATACAGGTGTAAACAATACTAAAAGAACAAGAGAAAACGTTACTAGAACTACAAAACCAAATGTGAATAACACGAGGTTAGTAACCAGAAATAGAAATACTTCGGTTACCAGAAAACCAAATAGCACTAATACTCGTACATATAATAAAAGAGATAATACCGCTAGAAATACACAACGTGTAGCTACAAGAACTACTCAAAACAAGCCTAGAACTGCGCAACGCACGGTAACTAGAACTAGTAAACCGAGAACAGCTCAAAGAACAGTTTCGAGGTCTACGCAAAGTAAACCAAGAGCAACACAAAGTAGAAATACTTCTAGTAATAAAAATACAAGATCGACTTCAAGAAGAAGATCATAACAATTTTGGTTGGTTAGTTGGAAAGCCCCGCGATAAGTTTGCCTCAAAGCAAATTCGTGGGGTTTTCTTTTTAGTGAAACTTAATATTTAAAAATTGTGAAACAATGCATTAAATATTGATAGTTGAACTAATCCTGAACTAGTTTCAGGATCTCTTTATAAATACCAAATTAAATAACAATCTAGCGCTTCAACACTTTATCAATTAACTCCGTAATATTTTCTGAAAACTTAAATATATAAATAGCAAGTCCGTATAAAATTGTAATAAGTGCCGATTTTAAAATGATGTTTAGGATTGGATGAAAAGAAAAATCCCAGAAATAAAACAGAACTACCCCTAATACAATACATCCTGCTATTTTTAATGTATTTGCACTAAAAGGCAGCATTTTGAATTTTCTATAAACAAAGAACAGTTTAATCGAATTATATAAAAAGACAGCCAAAAATGTAGCTAAAGCTGCGCCATTAATACCATATAGTGGAATGAAAATTATGTTTAGAAAAACCATAACAATCACCAAAATTACTCCAAAAAACAGCACCATTCTATAATAATCGCTATTAAATAAAATAGCATTATTACTGCCTAAAATAGCATCATATAATTTTGCAACGCTAATTATAAAAACAACAAAAAGTCCGCCGTTAAATTCTTCAGGAATAATATTATAAAGTTGATTGATATTAAGTACAATCAATAAAAAGATAAAACCACTTACAATAAAGAGGTTTAAAGAACTTCGTTTGTACAAATCCTTTAAGGAGTCAAAACTCTTTTCATTTAAATATTTAGCAGATAATGGCAACAATATTTGATGCATCGAGCGTTGTGGTACCGCAATAACTGCCGCAATAAAAATAGCCACATTGTAATATGCAATTTGCTCAATAGAAATGTAATGCCCCAACATCACTTTGTCTACATCTAAAAGAACAGTAGCAATTGAGCCAGCTATAATTATTAAAAACGAATATTTTAATATAGGGCTTAAATTAGCAACTCTCTTAAAGATAATAACAGGAAGTTTGATACTAAATGCGTAAAACTTCATCACTAGCATTCTTAAAACATAAACAACAACTAAACCTATCATAAATTGCTCAACGTCAACCACTTCAAAATACAGACAAAACAGCAATATCATAGTACCTACGCGATGAAATACTTCTTTCATAAAATTACCAAACACGGTTTGCATGTGCACTTTAGTCCAAGCAAAAAACACTTCAAAATACGCCAAAGCTATAGCTATAACTAAGGTATGCCATAAATAATTTTTTATGATAGAGTTTTTGATTGATAAAAATTCACCAATGATTTCATAACTAAAATGTGTAATTATAATAAGCGGAAAAATGATTAACAAAGGTAAAAACAACATCAAAGTTAAAAAGCTATTTAACGACACGCGTGTTTTAAATGAGGTATAAAATTTCACCAAAGTGTTGTGTACACCAAAGGCCATTATTGGCATAATAACATAGGCTAAAGACAGCATATAGCCTACCATACCGTAATACTCGTCGCTTAAAAATTCGGTGTACAGAAATAGTGTATTTATCGCACCAATTAAAAACCCCAAATATGTGGATACTACGTTTTTAAATGATTGTGATGCAACAATGCCCATTATAATAATTTAGATAAAGATGCGGTTAACGATTTTCTACTATATTTTTGTAAACCAATGGCATGCGATTGCAATGTGCCATTTTTAAATGCTTTATAGTGCATTAATATAGATGTTTTTAACGATTCGTAGTCGTCATAATAAAAGTAGTTTCCTGTATTGGTTTCTTTGATGATTTTTTCAACATCTGATCCTTTTGGCCCTATTGCCACAATTGGTCTGTTTGAAACCATGTATTCAAATAATTTACCAGGAATAATACATTTGGTGTTTTCAGAATCAATTTCAATTAACAACAGTAATTGTGATTTTTTTTGACACTTAATAGATTCTTTATGTGAAACATAACCAATATTATTTACATAATTACTTAAATTATATTTTTTGATTGAATGAAGCACATCCTCACTAACAGCACCAATAAGATTCAATTGAAAATCTATAGCAAAATTGTCATTCTCTATAATTAAATCGCTTAAAACTTGCCATAAATTTTTTGGATTTCTTTTTGATAATAACGACCCAATATGTGCCATTGAAAATTTAGAATCTAGCTCAACTTTACCAACAGATTCATAATCATATCCATTTGTAATAACCTCAATTGGTTTTTTTGTGATGTTTTCAAACTCTTTTTTAGTTACAGAACTTGTTACAATAATTTGATCGGCTTTATTTAAGACCTGTTTTTCAAGTACTTTATGCTTTTGTTGTGCATTTTTAGTGAGTTTTAGTTGTTTGTGATACCCGATAGTCGTCCACGGATCTCTAAAATCCGCCAACCACTTCACTCCTAATCTTTCTTTTAATTGCAACCCAATAAGATGCAAACTGTGTGGCGGACCCGTAGTAATAATAGTACTTATATTATGTTCTGAAATATATTTTGAAAGAAATACTACCGAAGGTTTTACCCAATTTTTACGAGCATCTGGAATAAAAAAGTTTCCACGTATGTAAAGCATTACTTTTTCGATAAAACTTTGTTTGTTTTTTTCTAAAATAATCCCTTTACTTATAGTTTTTGAAGAACTTTTTGAAAATAAACTTGCTAATTTATAAGGTTCTTTTATGGGTTGCTTTACAATGGTTAAATCATCTGAAACTTCAGACATTAAACCCTCATCAACTAAAGGATAATTAGGGTTTTTTGGAATATAAACAATAGGTTCGACATTAAATTCTGGTAAGTATTTAACAAACTTTAACCAGCGTTGTACACCAGGACCACCTGCTGGTGGCCAATAATAAGTAATGATAAGTGCCCTTTTACGCACTTTTGCTTCTTTTTTTCTTAAACTCATAAAACAACCCAGCCAAAAGCAATAATCCAAAAACGATGGAACTTGCCAATGCGATTTTACTCCCAGTTTTAACAACATCTGGATCAAATCTAAACTCAACAACATGCTTTCCTGCTGGAATTTCCATACCTCGTAACGTATAATTTACACGCATGTGCGTCACCTCTTCTCCATTAAGAAACGTTTTCCAACCATTTTCATAGTATACTTCAGAAAACACCACAAATCCATTATTTGAATTATTTGATTCATATTTTAAATAATTTGGTTGATGTCCTATTAATTTGATTGAAGCCAAGGAATCAACTTCAAACGATTGAAAGCCTCTGCTTTCTTTTAATAAATGCTTAGGTTTGTTAATATAAGTATAAATCGCTTTATTTTTATTATCCAAACTATCTAAACGTTTCATTTCTTCATTTGCTGAATCTACTTTTTCTAAAGATTCAACAAACCAAGCATTTCCATTAGCATCTTCGTTGGTATACGGAACTAAGTTTCCGTTATCATCTTGAATAATAATATATTTTGTATTTAACATATTTAGCACATTAATGTTATTTTTAGAAATATACCAATCAAAAACCTCTCTGTAACGCTTCAATTCTGCTGCATTATAACCGTTTAAGGAATTGTGATAATATGAAGGTTTTGATGGACCCGAAACCAAATCGAACACTCTAAAGTGCGTGGTGTCTTTTAATATTTCTTTATCAGCTTCATTTTTTTGAAAAGGCTGATTAACTTGCATTGCAGAAACAAAATCATCATTATTAACATAGCGTTTGTTAACACCAACTAAATCAAATAGAATAAGTGCAGCAAAAGCCACCATAACCCATTTCTCTTTTAGTTTCTCTTTTAAAAAAGCCCAAATTATTACTGCAGAAAGTAATACTAGAATTAATGAACGAATCGTATCTTGGGTGAAAACCGTTTTTCTGTCTTCTTTTATAGCATCAATAAAAGCTTGTCCGTAATTCTGACGATAAAACCCATCATTAACACCAGCAAAATCAAAAGAAGATTTAAATAGCAAAAACAAAATAGCGATGCCTCCAGTAATTATCGCAGTAAGTTTTAAAGCTTTTAATTTCTCCTCTTTCTTTTCGAAATCATTAAACAATTTTACCAATCCAAAAATAGCTAGAACTGGAACACATAACTCCAAAATAACTTGAATAGAACTTACTGCTCTAAATTTATTGTAAAGAGGCACGTAATCAATAAAAAAATCTGTTAGAAACCCTAGGTTTTTCCCATAAGATAATAATAACGATAACAATGTTCCGCCTACGAGCCACCATTTTAAACGCCCTTTAACTAGAAATAAGGCAAATACAAACAAAAACAACACTACGGCTCCAATATAAGCAGGTGCTTCAACTATAGGTTGATCGCCCCAATACATGGGCGCACGTTTAGATTCCTGCAAAGCTTGACTTGGTGACGCTCCCAACTTTCTAAAAGCTTCGAAAGTAGCAGAATCCTTACCAACATTCTCTCCATTTCCACCACCCATAAAACGCGGAATGTAAAGATTAAAAGTTTCTAAAATACCGTAACTAAACTGCGTAATATAATCTCTATCTAACCCAGAAGTTACTTCTTTTGGCGATCCGTCAGGATTAATAGTTAACTCACTTTTACCACGTGTGCTTTCTTTTACGTATTCTTTGGTAGCTAAAATTCCAGTGGCATTTAAAGCTAAGGCAAGAAAAACAGCTGCAAATAAAATACCAACCGATTTAAAATAATGTGGCAACACCTTCTTTTTATAGGCATCAATTAAATAAACGATTCCTAAAATAATAACCAGAAGCATTAAATAATAAGTCATTTGAAAATGATTTGCTACAATTTCTAAACCCATCGCCACTACGGTAAGCAGAAACCCTGCTATATATTTTCGCTGAAACGTGAGTAAAATTCCGCTTAAAACCAATGGCATATAGGCAATAGCATGGGCTTTACTATTATGTCCAACACCAAGAATGATTATTAAATACGTTGAAAACCCAAAAGCAATAGCACCAATGGCTGCGAGTTTAAAATCGACTTTTAAAACGAGTAAAAGCACATAAAAACTCAATAAATACAGAAATAGATAATCGGCTGGTCGTGGTAAAAATCGCAACGCCAAATCTAATTTTTTAATATAATTATGCGGATATTTTGCGCCTAATTGATAGGTAGGCATACCACTAAACGCACTGTTAGTCCAATAGGTTTCTTCGCCAGTTTCAGCACGAAAATCTTTTTGCTGCTTACTCATACCAATATATTGCACAATATCACTTTGCAAAATTTGTTTTCCTTTTAAAACCGGACTAAAATACGCTAAAGAAAGTATTACAAATCCTAATAAAATAAGTAAGTGTGGAAGTATTTTTTTAAATGAAAATTGCATGAAAATGTATTAAAAACAATGATTGTGAAATTAACTATTATTTTCGAGATATACCTAACCTACAAACAACCAAAATTTATTCGTAATATTTCCTCGTTCATAAAAACAACAAAAGAAGTTTATTCAACCTCTTCGTAGTCCACATAATCGCCAATATCTTTACTTGAAGTTTTAGTATTTGGCATTTTATCAATAGTTACTTCACCTTCTCGCTTTGGTGTTTCTTGTTGTTGTTTTCCTTGAAATTGTCCAAATTGACCCCCAAAACGTTGTTCGGCTTTTTTAGCTGCATACTTTATCAAAAAAGGTGCAAAAATCCTTGAAAGCACTTTAATACCATAATACACCAATGCAATTATTAGTATGGTTCTTAATAAACCCATTATAGACTCTTATTTAAAAATTTACACAAAAATACAATTCTAAACATTTAAAAAACGTTCAAAAATGATAAAAAAAGTATAAAATATCTATATTTGAGCATCGTATAAATAATACTTAGTGGAAGTAATGCATAACTATAAATTATATATACACCCTAAAACATTCATTATGAACCCAATCAAATCTACTTTAATATTACTACTTAGCTTAATTACCACACAAGCTTTTAGCCAATACACAGATGTTATAAACTCAAATCGACCAGGTGTTTCACGTAGCGCGTTTTCTGTAGGAACAAATGTTGCACAATTTGAAATTGGCCCATACATTATAAAAGAAGAAAGAACACCAGCCACAGCATTTGAAGTTTCTGGTTTTGGAGTAGATTTTGCAGCACGATATGGTTTACTTTGGGAAGAATTAGAGTTAAATATTGAAGGTACTTATCAAAACGACACTAAAACATATACCTCAAATTTTGCTGCTGAAGATTCACGTTCAAATTTTAAATTTATAAGTGTTGGTGCGAAATATTTGGTTTTTGATCCCTATAAAAATTCTGAAGATGACAAGCCTAATTTATACAGTTGGAAAGCAAACCATCGCTTTAAGTGGAAATCGTTAATTCCTGCTATTTCAGTTTATTTAGGAGCGAATTATGACACAAAACAAAACCCTTATACAGCTCCAGAAATTGAAGGCTTTAGCCCCAAAGTAATGGTAGCCACACAAAATAATTTTTCTGGTGGCTGGGTTTTTGTAATGAATTTAATAAAAGACAGAATTGGCACAGATCAATCCGATTTTCAATATATACTAACTTTAACACACTCCTTTAATCCAAAATGGGTAATATTTGGTGAAACCCAAGGTATTAAAAGTGATTTTTATGCCGATAATTTGTTTAGATTTGGAGGCGCTTATTTATGGGGCAAAGACTTTCAGTTAGATACCGCACTTACATTTAACACAAAAGACACACCATCTGTTTTTAGTGTGAATTTTGGAGCATCGTACAGGCTAGATTTTCATAAAGACAAAGAAATTGATAACGGAAATTCAGCAGAAGAAGAA
The DNA here is from genome assembly GCF_964021735.1 of uncultured Wocania sp. Classification (NCBI taxonomy): domain Bacteria; kingdom Pseudomonadati; phylum Bacteroidota; class Flavobacteriia; order Flavobacteriales; family Flavobacteriaceae; genus Wocania; species uncultured Wocania sp. The sequence continues at coordinate 23,047 of NZ_CAXIBN010000003.1, forward strand.
TTGGAAAGAAAGTCGAGAAGAAATAAAGGCAAGAAGAACAAGAAAAAAGATACCGAAGATTCAAAGAAAAAACAAAAACGAAAAGATACCGATTTTGATAATTAACAAATCGAAATCCATCATTTATGTATGATTGAACTTAAAGAAGTAACCACAAAAAAAGGACTAAAAACCTTTGTCAAGTTTCCTTTTAAACTTTACAAAGATTCTAAATATTGGGTGCCACCTATCATTTCTGAAGAAGTACGTGCATTAGATAAAAATGTAAATCCTGCTTTTAACGATGCAGATGCTCGCTTTTTTTTAGCTTACAAAAATGATAAGATTGTTGGTAGGATTGCATGTATTATCAATTGGATAGAAGTTAACAAGCAAAGTCAAAAGAAAATGCGCTTTGGTTGGTTTGATGTTATTGATGATATAGATGTTACTAAAACATTATTAGAAAAAGTTAACGACATAGGTAAAGCTAATAATTTAGAATTTATTGAAGGACCAGTGGGTTTTTCTAATTTGGATAAAGTTGGTGTATTAACACATGGTTTCGACCAAATTGGTAGTATGATTACATGGCACAATCATCCATATTATGCAACACATTTTGAAAAACTTGGGTATACCATAGCAAAAACATATTCAGAGAATAAAATGGAGTTTAAAAATATTCTTCCTGAGTATTTCTCTAAAATTCAAGATTTAATAAAAAGGCGCTATAAATTAAAGGCTTTAAATTTTACTAAGAATAAGGATATTATGCCTTATACAGATGAAATGTTTGAGGTTTTCTCAAAATCGCATGCTACACTTTCTTCTTTTGTAGAAATAAACGATGAACAAAAAGCCTATTTTAAAAAGAAATTTATTGGGTTTTTAAATCCTGAATACGTAAAGTTTGTATTGGACAAAAATGATAAACTTATAGGGTTTGGCATTGTAACACCATCTTACGCCGAAGCTTTGCAAAAAATGAAAGGTAAGCTATTTCCTTTTGGAATTAGACATTTATTACACGCTAAAAAGCATGCAAAAACTGTAACTTTTTATTTGATTGGAGTTTTACCAGAATATCAAAACAAGGGTATTACAGCCATTATTTTTGAAGAATTTTATAAAACCTTTAAAGAAAAAGGTATTGAATTATGCGTTAGAGGTCCTGAGCTAGATGATAATGAAGCTATTCATAAACTTTGGAAAAACTTTAAACCTGTAACTCATAAAAGGCGCTGTACATTTAGAAAAGATATTTTGTAAAATATCATAGAGTCGGTCGTTTCGTTTTTATACATAAAAATCGACACTATCTCGTAAAGTGGTGTAAACTAAAAAATCCGATTCTTTTGAATCGGATTTTTTTTTATTCATTTAACTAAACTGATTATTCACCCATTGCTGCCATTACTGCCGCAGATAATCGTTTATAAGTTCCATTTTCTAATCTGTCTCTAATAGCATCAAAAGCATCTAAAGTTTCTTCAACATCTTTTAATGTATGTGTCGCCGTAGGAATCATTCTAAGCAAAATTAATCCTTTAGGTATTACAGGATAAACAACTATAGAACAGAATATTCCATAATTCTCTCTGAGGTCTCTAACTAAAGCCATAGCTTCGGGAATACTACCTTTTAAGTATACTGGCGTTACACAACTTTGGGTTGTCCCAATATCGAAACCACGTTTTTTTAATCCAGATTGTAATGCATCAACAATTGTCCAAAGGTTTTGCTTTAATTCTGGCATAGTGCGCAACATATCTAAACGTTTTAATGCGCCAACAACAAGTTGCATTTGTAACGATTTAGCAAACATTTGCGAACGTAAATTATATTTTAAATAATCTATAATTTCTTGATCTGCAGCGATAAAAGCCCCTGTACTTGCCATAGATTTTGCAAACGTTGCAAAATACACGTCAATATCATCTTGAACACCTTGTTCTTCTCCAGCACCTGCGCCAGTAGCCCCTAAAGTCCCAAAACCATGTGCATCATCAACAAATAATCTAAAATTAAATTTCTTTTTTAATGCTACTATTTCTTTTAAACGACCTTGTTCTCCTCGCATACCAAACACACCCTCAGAAATAACTAAAATACCTCCTCCAGTTTGTTCAGCCATTTTTGTAGCCCTTTCTAAGTTTTTTTCTAAACTCTCAATATCATTGTGCTTATATGTAAAACGTTTACCATGATGCAAACGCACACCATCAATAATACAAGCATGTGCATCAACATCATAAACTATAATATCATCTTTAGAAACTAAAGCGTCTATTGTGGACACCATACCTTGGTATCCAAAATTTAAAAGATAAGCTGCTTCTTTACTAACAAATGAAGCTAATTCGTTTTGAAGTTTTTCGTGCAAATCTGTATGACCAGACATCATTCTAGCTCCCATTGGATATGCCGAACCATAATCTGCTGCTGCTTGAGCATCAACTTTACGTACTTCAGGATGGTTTGCTAAACCTAAATAGTCATTAATACTCCAAGTAATTACATCCTTTCCTTGAAACTTCATACGGTTAGAAATCTCTCCTTCTAATTTTGGAAATACAAAATAACCTTCAGCTTGAGAAGCCCATTTACCCAATGGCCCTTTATCTCTATAAATTTTTTCGAATAAATCTTTCATTTATTATAAATCTTTTTGCTATCAAAAAACAACTATTTGCACACTCTAAAAGTATACAACTATCGCTCTTAACTCTTTAGTTAGATGTTGCAAAATTAAATATTTATATTGTTTGTACATAATTTTTAGGGTTCAATTATTTGCAATACCATTTCTCTTTCAAAATAATGGTAACAAAAGACACTTTTCAATTTCTACTTCAATAAAAAAGGTACCAGAACTATAGCTATACTTGATTTTTTTATTATTGTTTAATACAAAAAATAATCATTTTCTTTTTCAATAAATTTTAAACAAGAAATGGTATAAAACAAAAAAAGAGCTTTATTTTAAAATAAAGCTCTTTCATATATATTTTAATCGTACTATTTTATGTACTGTATGGTTTCAGAAGCAGCTTCATTAATGCTATCAAAAAAGCCTTGTTCATTCATCCATTTATCACTATAAATCTTACTCATATAACGGGATCCATGGTCTGGGAATATAATAACAACATTATCCGTTTCTTTAAATTCATCCTGTTCTGCTAATTGATTTACAGCTTGCATTGCTGCTCCAGAAGTATAACCTACAAATAAACCTTCAGTTTTTGCAATTAATCTTGCAGTATGTGCACTTTCTTCATCTGTAACTTTAACAAATTCATCTATAGTATCAAAATCTGTTGCGGTAGGTATTAAATTCTTACCTAAACCTTCAATCCGGTATGGATAAATTTCTTTTTCGTCAAACTCTCTAGTTTCGTGGTATTTTTTTATAACCGAACCAAAAGCATCAACGCCTATAACTTTAATATTAGGGTTTTGCTCTTTTAAATATTTTGCAGTTCCAGAAATAGTACCTCCTGTACCACTACAAGCCACTAAGTGGGTGATTTTACCTTCGGTTTGATTCCAAATTTCTGGACCAGTTGATTGGTAATGTGCATCAATATTTAATTCATTAAAATATTGATTAATATAAACTGAACCATTAATTTCTTCATGTAAACGCTTTGCAACTTGATAGTAAGACCTCGAATCGTCTGCACTAACGTGTGCTGGACAAACGTAAACCTTTGCACCCATAGTTTTAAGCATGTCTATCTTATCTGCCGACGATTTAGAACTAACTGCTAAAACGCACTCGTAGCCTTTAATTATGCTAACCATTGCAATACTAAATCCTGTATTACCTGAGGTTGTTTCTATAATAGTATCTCCTGGGTTTAGAATACCTTTTCTTTCTGCTTCTTCTATAATATGTAAAGCGATTCTATCTTTTGAAGAATGACCTGGATTAAAGGATTCTACTTTTGCAAAAAAGTTACCTTTAAATTTTGAAGCTATTTTATTAAGTCTAATAAGCGGAGTGTTGCCTACTAAGTCTAATACATTATCAAAAACCTGATTGTTGTGTTTCATAAATGCTTTTTATAAGCTACTGTAATATTACTAAAAATAATTGTAACTTAAAACTTGGCAAAAATAAGTAAATTTTTTATTATGCACTAATTCCTTCAAGGTCTAATATAAAAGCATATTCTAGAGCTACTTCTTTTAAAGTCTCAAAACGCCCTGATGCTCCACCATGACCAGAATCCATATCGGTATGTAGTAACAACTTATTATTATCTTTTTTTAATTCTCTTAATTTAGCTATCCATTTTGCAGGCTCCCAGTATTGCACTTGCGAATCGTGTAAACCAGTTGTAACTAACATGTTTGGATAGGCTTTGGCTTCAACGTTATCGTATGGCGAATAAGACTTCATATAATCATAATACACTTCCTCATTAGGATTTCCCCATTCATCATATTCTCCTGTGGTTAGTGGAATAGTATCATCTAGCATAGTTGTAACGACATCAACAAACGGAACTGCAGCCAGAATTCCATGGTATAGCTCTGGGTTCATGTTAATAATAGCTCCCATTAATAAACCACCTGCTGATCCACCATAAGCGTATAAATGCTTTTTGGATGTGTATTTTTTTTCAATTAAATATTTAGAGCAGTCAATAAAATCAGTAAACGTATTCTTTTTGGTTAAAAGCTTTCCGTTTTCGTACCAATGTCGCCCTAAATATTCACCACCTCGAATGTGAGCAATAGCATAAATAAATCCACGATCCAACAAACTTAATCTGATGGTTGAAAAAGACGGATCGATAGTTGAGCCATAAGAACCATAAGCGTATTGCAGTAACGGATTATTACCATCGAATTTGATGCCTTTTTTATAAACTAATGATATAGGCACTTTTACACCATCTCTAGCAGTTGCCCAAATACGTTTAGATTCATAATTTTCTTTATTGAATTTTCCGCCTAAAACGTCTTGTTCTTTTTTAATTTGACTTTGTTTGGTTTTTAAATTATAGTCGATTGTTGCATTTGGTGAAGTGAGCGCACTAAAACCATAGCGTAAAGTATCACTATTAAAATCGGGATTATTACCAATATAAGTGGTGTAAGTTTCAGAATTAAAAGGCAAATAATAATCTTCTTTACCGTTCCTGTTTATAATACGCAATTTATTTAATCCGTTTTCACGTTCGTTAACTACTAAATAGTCTTTGAAAATCTCAATATCTTCAATTAAAACATCTTTTCTATGTGGCAAAACATCTGTCCAATTTTCTTTTTCAGTCGAAGTCTCTTTAGTTTTTGATAGTTTAAAATTAGTAGCTTTATCAGCGTTTGAAATGATATAAAAGCTATCATTATAATGTGCTATGCTATACTCTAAATCTGGTATTCTTTTTTGAAATATTTTAAACTTACCATAAGGCATATTAGCATTTAAAATTCGGTATTCTGAACTCAAAGTACTAGAACATCCAATAATAATATATTTTTTAGATTTTGATTTGTAAACAAAGGTGTTAAAGGTTTCGTCGGTTTCATGGTAAACCTCAATATCCTCTTTGGTATCGGTATGTAGTTTGTGCATAAAAATCTTGTGAGAACGCAACGTAACCTCATCTTTTATAGCATAAAACAAGGTTTTATTATCGTTTGCCCACGTTACACTGCCAGTGGTATTTAAAATTTTATCAGCATAAATTTTACCTGTTTCTAAGTTTTTAATTTGAATGTTGTATTGTCGCCTACTTATTGTATCGGTTGAAAAAGCAGCTAATTTATTATCTGGACTAATAGCAATGCTTCCTAAATTAAAATAAGCTAAATCTTTAGCCATTTTATTACAGTCAAACAAAATTTCTTCGGTTGCCTCTAAATTCTCCTTTTTTCTTGAATAAATGGGGTAATCATTTCCTTTTTCAAAACGGGTTATGTACCAATACCCATTAAGTTTGTAAGGCACACTGGTGTCATCTTCTTTAATGCGTCCTTTCATTTCTTCAAACAAATCCTTTTGAAACTCCTCTGTATGCTGCATAACATGTTTTGTATAGGCATTTTCAGCATTCAAATAGTCTATTACTTCGGGGTTTTCTTTATCATTTAACCAATAATAGTTATCAATTCGAGTATCGTTATGAATCTGTAATGATTTTGGTATCTTTTTAGCTTTTGGAGCTTTTATATCTGATTTCAATTGAAGGTGTATTTATTCTTAAAATTAAGGTTTCAAAAGTACATGATTTTTTTTCATTTAGACATTAACAAAAACTAAATGAAAAAAAATTATGAACTAACACAGTGGTTACTAATGTGAAATTAAATTTTGTTGCTTTTTAATACAAAATTAAATTTTACAGAAGAAAAATAGAAAAATTAAATAGCTTTGTAACTTAATTAATAAACTTAAAATTATGTTTGGAGATATGATGGGTATGATGGGAAAACTTAAAGAAACCCAGCAAAAAGTTGAAGACACTAAAAAGCGTTTAAACACGGTTTTAATTGATGAAAAAAGCAACGACGGATTGCTAAGTGTAACATTGACGGCAAATAGAGCTATTAAATCTATTGAAATTGCTGATGAATTGCTTGAAGATAAAGAACAACTTGAAGATTACCTTGTTTTAACTTTGAATAAAGCGATTGAAAAAGCGACCAATATAAATGAAGCTGAATTAGCTGCGGTTGCTAAAGAAGGTATGCCTAATATTCCGGGGATGGATTTGTTCAAATAAAGATTTTTAGACCACTGCGCTTTTAAATTAGATACAATTTAAAATTTCTAAAAAACGATTATGCATCACATCTGTATAATCTAAATGTGTAACCATTCGTAATTTGCCGCTACCCATACCTATAATCTTGATGCTTTTATCAGCTAGTTTCTGTGTAAAATTAATTTCATCAACATCTTGATTCAATTCAAAAATAACAATATTTGTTTCAATAGGTTCAACGGTTTTCACCATTGATAATTTACTTAATACCTCGCCTATTTCTTTGGCTTTTTTGTGGTCTTCTTTTAGTCTTTTAATATTATTATCTAAAGCATAAAGTCCTGCTGCCGCTAAATAACCTACTTGCCGCATGCCGCCACCAAATATTTTTCTAATTCTAATGGCATTACTCATAATAGTCTCATTACCAATTAAAACCGACCCTATTGGGCAGCCTAAACCTTTACTTAAACATACCGAAATAGTATCGAATACTTCGCCGTATTGTTTTGGTGTTTCATTTTTTGCTACCAAAGCATGCCATAAGCGCGCACCATCTAAATGAAAACCTAGTTTATTCACATCACAAACTTCTCTGATTTTTAAAATTTCATTAAAGTCCCAACATGCACCACCTCCTTTATTTGTTGTGTTTTCAATTTCTACTAAAGACGTTAACGGACTATGGTAAAAATCTGGCGGATTTATAGCAGCTAAAACTTGATTTGCTGTAAACATACCACGATTACCATCTATTAACTTGCAAGACACACCGCTGTTAAATGAGGCCCCTCCACCCTCGTAATTATAAATATGGGCGTATTTATCACAAATCACCTGATCTCCTGGGTTGGTGTGTAGTTTTATTGCCGCTTGATTTGCCATACTTCCTGTTGGAAAAAACAATGCTTTATCTTTTCCAAACATTTTTGCAATGCGCTCTTCTAAGGCATTAACTGTTGGGTCTTCTTTATAAACATCGTCTCCAACTTGGGCTTGCATCATAGCACCTAACATACCTTTTGATGGTTTTGTTACAGTGTCGCTTCTTAGGTCTATTGTCATTTATAATAATTACTTTATATTCAATTTTTTAGGCTAAAATTTTATTGATTTTTACAATTCCAAAAAGTATAATTTTCTTGTTAAATAAAGCAACTAAAACTCTATGCTTAAAAGTATTATAACCTTTGTTGTTATTGAAGGATTTTATTGGATAAGCATCATTAATTATAAAACTTTGAACTTTTTGCTTAACAGCTTCTAGACTTAACTTTGATTTAATCATTTTGGTTATTGTAAAAAAAGTAAAAACATCTCTTCTTTGCTCCATATTACTCTTTATAACACTAGCATTCAAAACATTGTAATCATTCAGATTATTTATTAAATAACTAAAACTTATAATTAATTCTTCAAAATTATCAATGATTTTTAATTTTGATTCAGAATTTTCAGTTCGCATCGTTGATTCTTCTGATTGAAAATATCGATACACAGAAACAGGTAAGTATGTTACTTTTTTAGCGTTTAAAAATAGTTGTACAGTAAAAACAACATCTGCTAAATTTATTCTAGAAAAGTTAATATTTGAAGCTTCTAAAAAATCTTTCCTTATTATATACCACCAAATCTCAAATCTAATATTTACATTTTCTTCTAAAAATTGTGTTCCAGTTATAGCTCTGGGAAATTCATAATCTTTAGGCAAAGTTTCAACATCATACGCATCCGAAGCCTTGGTTAAAAGTACATCAAACCCTATAATATCCAATTTGTTTTTTAAGCCATGGTCTAACACTATATTTAGCGAATTAAATGCTAAGTAATCGTCTGCATCAACAAAGTATATATAAGTACCTTTTGCAAGTTTTAATAACTCATTTCTGGTTTGATATACCCCTTTATTTTTATGAGAATGAAGAAAAACATTTGTATGATTTTCTGCAAAATTCTCAATAATCTTAAAACTATTATCTGTAGAACCATCATTAATTATTATGATTTCATATTCATTTTTATCAATATTCTGCTTAATCAAACTATTGAGACATCTTTCAATATAGGCTTCTGCATTATACACTGGAATTAAAATACTCAACTTCATAACTCAAACATAAATTAGGTAATTAGCTAAACAATACAAATAAAAGTTTTCTATATAATTTTTTAGACAACATATATAAAATGACATCCCCAACGAAAATAAAAGAATTTGGTCTAAAAATTAGTGTTATAGTAAATCTTTATTTTAAGTTTATTTGCTATTTACTTCAAAACACTAAATTTTAACTATAATTTATATGACTATAAATATTAATCTGAAAGACTTCTTTAAAAAGTTAACTCTATTTATTTCTTTGCTATTGATATTAAATCTATTTGATATTTTATTAAGAATTCACTTAGGTTCTAGTGGAATAATTAGCAAACTATCTGTGTATTTTAACTTTAACGAAGAAGCTAGCATACCAACACTTTATTCGTTTGTTGCATTATTTACATCTGCCCTATTATTATTTTTCATTTTTAATAACAGTAAAGTTAATAAGCTTAAATCTTATATGTGGTTGGGATTATCTTTAATTTTTACTTTTTTAGCAATAGATGAAATATTACAAATACATGAGAAATTAAGTTGGGTAGTTCAAAACCGTTTGAATACTACAGGAATATTCTGGTTTGCTTGGGTAATTCCATATTTTTTGGGTGCTGTATTAATTTTTTTAATATATGCTAGGTTTTTGATGGGCTTAGATAAAAGAATTCGCTATTTGTTTATTATATCTGGAGCTATTTTTGTAACTGGAGCTATTGGTTTCGAGTTAATCGAATCGAATATTCACTTTACCACTAGGCAACTAAATACTAAATACTATTTATTAGCTAGCTGTGAAGAATTTATGGAGATGTTTGGTGTTAATTTATTTATTTATGCGCTTCTTTGCCATATTAAAACAGACCAAAACACGTTACATATTGAGTTAAATTAAGCTCTTTTTAAATACTTGTGTTTAATGCCAAAGTTATGATGCAGTAGTGGTTATTTTTAAGAATCGGTAATTTAACCATAAATACAGAAAAGCACTTCCTGCAATTAGCATTTCAATAAACTCTGAAGCTTGTTCTATAATATAACCATACTTATTATTAATTTGTGACAAATCAACAATGACATCAAGTACAGACTGGAAAGTAATTATAATGAACCATACTATTAAAATAGTTGGTACACCGATAGCTCTGAAGCTGGAAAATCTTCTTAGAAATATTCCTATTAATCCTGATATTCCAAAGATAAGTCGAAGATTATCATTATAAAATTGTAGTGCTCCAATATTATGAAGCGTTGTCTCCCCTTGATAATTCATTTTTTTCCACTCTTCGGGAGTTTCAAAGAAGAAAAACCACTGCCCCCATGCAACCTCTTCCATTGCTAGAATAATTAAGCAAATTGAAAAAAAAATATAAAAACCAAAAACGTACTTTTTTACCGATTTGAAGATTTTAAGTGAAGAATACACTCCATAACATCCTCCAATTAAAAATAATAGAAAAGTTAATAACTCAACGGGGTTATTTTCCTCTAATAACCAAAAATATAGCCTTCTACAATTTGGTAGTGCTATTAGTAAAGTCATTATAAAAGTCAATACAATTGGCAAAAAAAATAAAATTGCTGCTAGCTTTCTTGATATTTTATAATCGCTACTTGAAAGCAATGAATTAAACTTATTTTTCATTTTACTTATAAAGGCTTATAGTTTAATGTATTAGATAACTTAATCAACCAAGCTAAGTTTTTTTAACTGAATTTGTTTTAACCATAAATACAAAAACGAACTTCCGGCAATAAGCAATTCTGTGATTTCAGCAAATCTTTCAATACCATTCGATAACTGTTTATTAATTTCTACAAAATCCACAAAAACATCGAGGAATGCTAGAAACACTATCATTAAAAACCAAGACAATAAGATTACTGGAACTCCAATTTTCTGGAATTTGGAATGATTTCTTAAAATGATTCCTACAAGTCCAGATACTCCAAAAATTAATAAAAGGTTATCTCTACTGGATTGCATAAAATTCAAATTATGCAAAGTGGTTTCTCCTTGATAATTCATGGTTTTCCATTTCTCTGGAGTTTCAAAATGAAAAAATGACTGTCCCCAAGAAATTTCTTCCATTGCTAATAATAATAAGCAGGCAGAGAAAAAAGAATAAAATAAAACCACATATTTTTTTTCAGATTTAGATATTTTAAAAGACAACCAAACGCCATAAACACCACCAAATAAGAACACAATAAATGTTAATAATTCTATTGGGTTGTTTTCTAAAACTAACCATATACCAAAATCTCTTGCTGGAGGATAAGCAAACAAAAAAGCTTGAAAACAAACTAATAATATAGGAAAACAAAAAATAATTATTTTTAAATTCTTAGATAATGCAGAAGAGTTGCTTTTAAAAATATAACTTAACAATATATACGTTTTTATTTTAAAGCAATATAGTAAATTTTAAAAGTTCACTTAATTAAAATCAATAATTTAATTTAAAAACATGCTTTTAATCTAAAAATTAACATTGCAAAAATTAATATTACTATTTTAGTTTTTTAAATTTAATTTAATGAAATTAAGTGTTATAATACCTTGCTATAATGCCCAAGAACATATTGAGAGATGTTTAACAAATTTAATAAATCAGAACTTAAAAGTTTCAGAATATGAAATTATACTAATTGATGATGGTTCAAAAGACGACACTGCAAAAATAATAGAACGGTTAAAGGCATCTACTAAAAATATTGTCTTTCATAAACAACCAAATCAAGGTCAAGGCGTTGCTAGAAATTATGGCTTAAAATTGGCAGAAGGAGAATACGTATACTTTTTAGATGTAGATGATTACATTGCAAATAACTCTTTAAGTTTATTGCTAAATTATCTTGAAAAATATAATTTAGACTTAATTGGTTTCAACACTATCATTACTGAAAACTATAACCTTTTTAAATTAAACAATGAAGCACTTAATTCTGAAATAAGCATAACCAATGGAATAGACTATATTACAGAAAACAGGCATCATCGTTTAGAGCCTTGGTGGTATATTACTAAAAGAGAGTATTTATTAGAGATTGGTGTTGCATTTGAAGAAGGTGTATTTTTAGAAGATGCCATTTTTACTATAAAAGTTCTTTTAAATGCCAAACGGTTTGCTCATATTCCGTTAGATGCTCATAGATATATAACAAGTCCGTCTTCAACTATGAGAAATAAAAACAAAAAACACATAAATAAATTAGTTAAGTCTTACGTTAAGTTAATTCTTAACTTAAACCAAATAATTACTAAAATTAGTAGTTTACCTGAGATTTATAGCGCAAAATTTATAGAAAACATAAAATACAGATCTAGTGCTAATACTATGTACATGTTTTTTAAAATAGTCTCTTCAAATTATACTATTAACGACATTAATAAAGTAATAAATAAATTAAAACTTGTTAATGCATACCCCATGGATACAAATTTATTAAACAAAGAGTTTAGTCATCCAAAAATTAGATTAGCTATATATATATTTAACCATAAATATTTATTATATATATTATTATATCCTTTGAGATTACTTGAAAGAAAGGGTATTATAAGTACGCCATAAAACTATTTTAATTAAAAATTAAATCTAATATTCTTTTAAAGTTACTAACTGTATATATAGCTAGATATTCTTTACCTAAAAGCGAATCGTTTTGCTTATGAATATTTTGACCACTATCTTTTAAACATATCGTTGTCCAATTAAGTTTATTTGGCGTTATAAAATCTTTCTTAACATTATCGCCAACGTAATAGTATTTTGCTTTGCCGAACAAGTTTTCAAAATATTTATAATTATTAGCGTTTGGTTTTTCGCTGCCAAATTCTTCTGAAATTAATATTTCTGATATCCAGGTGTTTAACTTTAAAGCTTCAATTTTACTTCTTTGTTGTTTACTTCTGCCATCAGTTAAAAGTCCCAGCACTATACCTCTACACTTCAATTCATTTAGCACTTCTACTCTATCCTTAGATAATTTTATTTCTGGTTTGTGATTTCTATAAATATCAAGTAACTCATTGATACTAATTGATAAATTGTACTTTTTAATTATAGATTCAAATACATTTTCTTTATTATAAAAACATGCGAGCATTTGATTATAAATAGCTGATGATTCTACATAAACCACTTTACTAATTTTTAATGAAATTTCGTTATAAGCAGATTTTAAAAAATCTATTTCCTTGTAGAGTGTATCGTCTAAATCAAATACAACTACTGTATTAATCTTCATGATTTTTTATTAAAATTTCATCATCATATCGTAGCATTAATAGATTCTCTTCCCAAGCATCAAAGTAATTTAATTCCTCATGCAACATATATTCTTGAATAATCCATTTTGGATAATTTCCTCCAGCTAAATATGATAATGGAAAACCACCTCCAAACCTAGGGTTAATTTCTATCCCTTTAATTTCATTCGTGTTTTTGTGTAAAAAAAACTGGACAGTAATACATCCTATTGCATCTTCTAAAAACGAAAAATTTTGATCTATAAAGGTTATTAATCTATTTTTCTTTGTAACACCTTTACTTACCTCTCCAGCACGAGTTTCAATACGTTTACGCGGTATAACACATTTTAAATTACTGTTTTTGTCATAATATAAATCGCAGGTATATTCGTCATATAATTCAGCATCAAAATATTCAAAAAACTTTAATGAATCGTTTTTTAATTGATATTCAGAAATTTGTGATTTACTTTTTACAATAAAATTATTATTACTACCACTACCATTTAATGGCTTTATAAATATTGGAAGCTTATAATTACTCTTAGAATATGTTTTAGCAACATTAACATTTAGTTTTTCAAATAAAGTGTGTGTTTTTATTTTATCTATACAAGCCTCTATCAAATTTTTGTTTGATATTATTATAGTTATATTATGTCTTAAAAACTTCTCTTTGTTTTGTGATAAAATTAATAATTCAGTATCTATGGTAGGTATAACAAGTTTTACATTATTTTCAATGCATGCTTTTAATAAATAATCTGAATAATCTGCATCATCAACTCTACATATTTTTATTGATTTATCAGCAATTTGTGCCGCTGGAGAAAGATTTGGGTTAAAATCAGCCACATACACTTTTGCTGATGGAAAAATGGCTTTTAATTCTTTCATAAAAGCTCTAACCAATGAAACTCTTCTACCGCCAGACGTTATTAAAATGTTGTTCATATAAATTCTATAATCAATTTAATTCTATTTTTTTAACCTTAATATGGGATTAAATGTTATAAATAATACATAATACATACCTTTTATATTAAATAATTTAACTAACAATGTGTAAATAAAACCACTATAATCTTTTCCTAAAAATGAATTCAATGGATATGCTCCAATTTCACGCATACTAGTTATTATTTTTTTAACCTCCTTTAATTTAATAGTCGATTTTAATATTCTAATCATTAAAAAAAAAACAAATGATTGTTGACGAGTTTTTAAACGTTCAATACAGGCTTCATTTTCTTTATTCTTTTTTATTCCGTCTATAAGTGGCTTAAACATTAATGCTGCATTTGCATTATCATAAATAACTTTTAAATAATGACTCGGTTCTTTGCTTGTCATAGCAGATCCTTTTACTTTAACATGCCTATGTGCATCTATTGGTAAATGTGCAACACTAGTTGCTTTTGTTAGCAAACTAGCAGTAAAAATGGCATCTTCCATCCAGCGACCTTCGATAAACCTTAAATCAATAGCGTCCAAAAACTCTTTACTAGTTACATACCACCATACTTCATTTTTGTAACCTTTACTGGCTATATATTCTGTACCTTTTGTTTTAGATATATTATAATCCTTATTAATATTTGTTGTAGACTCATGCAAATTTGTTTGAACAGTGCCTTTTGATATAAAGGTTAACACCTGCAAATTGCTAGTTTCAATACAATTTAAGATTGGCTTCAAAGTATTGTTTGCTAAGTAATCATCTGGATCTATAAAATAAATATATGCACCTCTAGCAGCATTAAGCCCATAGTTCCTGGCACTTCCAACACCTCCGTTTTCTTTATCTAATATAAATATGTTAGTATGATTTAATTGAAACTGTTTAGCTATGCCTATACTATTATCCTTTGAGCCATCATTAACTATAATAATTTCATATTCATTATCACTTAAACCTTGATTTAAGAGACTTTGAATACAACCAGTAATATACTGTTCTACATTATATACAGGAATTATAATACTTAATTTCAATGGATAGTTTTATTTTTAAGACCTAGCATTAATCACTATAATTAAAAACATAAGAAAATATAGTTTTTAAGTAATCATATTCTGAAAAAATGAAATGAGATATTTTTACAAAAAAATGGTTAGTCTAAAATTAATAGCAATCAAATATAATTTATAAATAATTAAAACAATAAATATATCCGTTGAAACGTAGAATTTTCCTATTAACCAAAATTTGTGTTTTAATATAGATTTATTAATTCTATTTTTGTTCAAAATAAATTAACAAATGATTACTTCCGATCAAATTAAAAATCTAAATACCCGCCTTGACAAACTAAGGCACTATCTTTGACGTTGATGCAAAACTTATAGAAATACAAAACGAAGAAGAACAAACTTTCGATCCCAATTTTTGGAACGATTCAAAAGCTGCAGAAGTGATTATGAAATCGCTTCGAGTAAAGAAAAAGTGGATAGAAGACTATAATACTGCCAAAACACTTGTTGAAGACTTAGAAGTACTTTATGAATTTTATAAAGAAGATGAAGCTACTGCAGAAGAAGTTCAAACACGTTTTGATAAAGCATCCACTCTATTAGAAGATATTGAGTTTAAAAATATGCTTTCTGATGAAGGTGATAGCCTAAGTGCTGTATTGCAAATTACTGCTGGTGCTGGCGGAACGGAAAGCTGTGATTGGGCAAGTATGCTTATGCGTATGTATTTAATGTATGCCGAAAAAAGTGGTTTTAAGGTTAAAGAGCTTAACTTTCAAGAAGGTGATGTGGCAGGTATAAAAACGGTGACTTTAGAAATTGAAGGTGATTATGCTTTTGGTTGGCTAAAGGGTGAAAATGGTGTGCATCGTTTGGTACGCATTTCTCCTTTTGATAGCAACGCAAAACGCCATACCAGTTTTGCTTCGGTTTATGTTTATCCGCTTGTGGATGACACAATTGAAGTTGAAATAAATCCTGCAGACATTGAAATTACAACCGCACGTTCTAGTGGTGCTGGTGGACAAAACGTGAATAAAGTGGAGACCAAAGTGCAACTAACACACAAACCAACAGGTATTCAAATATCATGTTCAGAAACACGTTCACAACACGATAATCGCTCTCGTGCAATGCAAATGCTTAAATCACAGTTATATGAAATTGAATTACAAAAGCAACTTGCGCAACGCGATGATATTGAAGCAGGTAAAATGAAAATTGAATGGGGAAGTCAAATTCGAAATTATGTAATGCATCCTTATAAACTAGTAAAAGATGTAAGAACTGCTCATGAAACTGGAAATGTAGATGCGGTTATGGATGGCGATATTAATGCCTTTTTAAAAGCGTATTTAATGATGATGGGACAAAAAGAAGAAGATACTTCAACTTTATGAAAACAATAGATGCTATAATTTTCGACCTTGGTGGTGTTTTAATCGATTGGAATCCAGAATATGTTTATTTAGACGTGTTTAATGGTAATCGTGAAAAAATGCAATGGTTTTTTGATAATATTTGCACCAACGATTGGAACGAAAATCAAGATGCAGGTTACCCAATGGCTAAAGCTACAGAAGAACGTATTGCTCTTTTTCCTGAATGGGAAAGCGAAATTAAAATGTTTTACGGCTGTTGGGAAGATATGTTAGGTGATGCTATTTCTGAAACGGTGGAGATTCTCGATAAGCTCATAAAATCTAACAATTATAAAGTTGTAGCACTTACAAATTGGAGTGCAGAAACTTTTCCTATTGCTTTAAAAAAGTTTGATTTTCTACATTGGTTTGAAGGTATTATAGTTTCAGGCGAAGAAAAAACTAGAAAACCTTTTGATACCATTTATCATTTAACCCTAAACCGTTTCGATATAAAAGCAGAGCATTCTATTTTTATAGATGATAATTTACGAAATATTGAGGCTGCCAATAATTTGGGTATTAATGGTATTCATTTTAAATCCCCAAAGCAACTCATTAAACAATTAAAAACTTATAATATCAATTTATAATGATAAAAATATACCATAACAATCGCTGCAGTAAATCGCGTTGCGGGTTAGAAATACTAGAAAATTCAGGTAAAGAATTCGAAATTGTTAAATATTTAGATGATAATCTTTCCGAGAAAGCGTTAAAAGAAATAATAGCGTTATTAAAAATAAATCCAATAGATTTAGTTAGAAAAAATGAAACCATTTGGAAAGAAAACTTTAAGAAAAAAACATTAACGGATGCCGAAATTATTCAAGCCATGGTAGAAAACCCGAAACTTATTGAACGCCCCATTGTAATAAACGGAAACAAAGCTGTAATTGGAAGACCTCCAGAATTAATATTAGATATTATATAGTTAAAATGCTTAAAGCTTTTTAACAAAGCTTTAACCTATTCACCTTAAACCATAGGTTATTTTTGCTGTCTAAAACGGTAAAACCTAACCATGAACAAATTATTTATTTTTGCCCTCTCCTTTTTTTTATGTGTTGCAAATGGCTTTTCGCAACCTGAAAATATAGAAATTCCAAGCACGTCATCTATTTCAATTATTAAGGAAGTTGTAATTACTGGAAAAGTTATTGATAAAGAAACCCAAGAACCTTTAGAATATGCTACTATTGCCTTTTTTAGTAAAAAAGAAAACAAAATTGTAACTGGAGGTATTACAGATGCTAATGGTGATTTTAGCATTCCCGTGAAAACTGGTATCTACGATATATCTATCGAATATATTGCCTTTAAAACTCAAAAAATATTAAATAAAAAGATAACTACTAATGAAAATATTGGGTCATTCTTATTAGAAATAGATGCCGAATCGTTAGCAGAAGTAGAAGTTATTGCTGAACGTACTACAGTAGAAATTAAACTTGATAAGAAAATATACAATGTTGGTAAAGATTTAACGGTTAGTGGCGGAACTGTAAGTGATGTTTTAGATAATGTGCCATCAGTTTCTGTAGATGCAGAGGGCAATGTAGCATTAAGAGGTAACGATAATGTACGTATTCTTATTAATGGTAAACCATCTGGCTTAGTGGGTTTAAATTCTACCGATGCTTTAAAACAATTACCAGCCGAATCTATAGAAAAAGTAGAAGTTATTACATCACCATCGGCTAGATACGAAGCCGAAGGTACTGCTGGTATTTTAAATATTATTTTACGCCGTAGTAAACTACTCGGACTTAATGGTGCGATTACTGGAAATGTTGGTCATCCAGATGCTGCTGGTATTTCTGGGAATATTAATTACAGAACGGGCAATGTTAATTTTTTTAATACTACATCTTATAGCTACAGAGAATCTATTGGTCGCTGGTATAACGACGTAAAGTATAATGATATTAACACACCCGATTTAGATGAAAAAAGGGATTGGGTAGATATAAGAAAAGGATTTAATACAAACGCAGGTGTAGAATGGTATATAAACGATTCGGCATCGTTAACAACATCTGTGGTTTACAGTAATGGCGGCAGCGATAACAACTCGGTTAATAATCTCGTTCAGTTTAATAAAGTTAATGGCACAACTAGTAAAAGTGTTCGATTAGACCCTGAAATAGAAGATCGAGAAACTATTCAATACTCATTAAATTTCACAAAAGATTTTGATAAAACCGATCATAAATTAACCTTCGATTTTCAATATGAAGACTCTAATGAAGACGATAACTCATTAATAAATGTTGATGGTACAGATACCGATTTAGTAACGACTCTAGATAATCAAACCAAAGTATTATTACAATCTGATTACACATTACCTATTGGCGAAATGAGTCAAGTAGAAATAGGATTTCGTGGCGATTTTAGCGACCGCTCAACAGATTATACAGTAGAATTATTAAATCCTAATACTGGGGTATTCGAAATAAATGATGATCTTTCAAATCTTTTTAACTTCAAACAACATATAACTGCTGTTTACACACAATATGGTAGTAAAATTGAGAAGTTTTCATATTTATTAGGATTACGATTAGAAAACACAAGAACTACTTTAGACCAACCAACAAGTGGTGATTTTAAAAAGAAGAACCTCACAGGTTTATTTCCTACAGCAAACTTAAATTACGAATTAAGTGATAGCGAAAGCTTATCGCTAGGTTATAATAGAAGATTAAGAAGACCACGTGGTTTTATGCTAAACCCTTTTCCGTCTCGCTCTAGTTTAACCAATGTATTTCAAGGTAATCCAGATCTAGACCCTACCTATTCTGACAAGTTTGAATTAGGCTACTTAAATAGGTTTGGAAAGTTTACTTTAAGCACCGCCGTATATTATGAGCATTCTACAAATGTCATGTCTTTTGTTAGTAGAGAAACTGGAGAAATCGTTATTATTGATAATGAAGCATTTCCAGTAATACAAAGAGGTCCAGTAAATTTAGCAACAGATAATCGTTCTGGTTTTGAGTTTAATTTAAACTATAGTCCTACACGTAAATGGCGTGTAAATACTGATTTTAATCTTTTTAAATTAAAAAGAGAAGGCGAATTTAATGGTATCGATTTAAGTTCAGATGCTTTAAATTGGTCTGTGCGGTTAAGTAATAAGTTAACATTACCGTACAAAATAGATTGGCAAACCAATATGAATTATAGAGGCCCTAGCGATGATGCTCAAAATAATAGAAAAGGACGTTTTTCTGCAAATATGGCATTTAGTAAAGATTTATTTAAAGATAACGCTTCAATAGCATTTAATGTTAGGGATGTTTTAAATAGTGCTATTTTTAAAAACCATATTATTACAGATACGTTTACTTCTGATCAAGAAATTCAATTTAGAGGTGGACGTACTTATAATTTATCTTTTACTTATAGGTTTAACCAACAGAAACAACGCGAACGTAATCGTGATTTTGGTGGCGGAGATGTGGATATGTAAAAAACAATCTTAAACAAAAAAAAGGAAGCTAAATTAGCTTCCTTTTTTATTATATATACATTATGATTATGTTTTAAGCAGCATTACGCTTCGCTTTCTTTTCTTCTCTAATTTCTTTTAATCTTTCAATTAATGAACCTCCAATCCAATAAGGAATTACAAAAGTTAATAAAAATATCATTAACCAAAAACCGATTGTTAAAATGGTTAAAAAAGCTAAAAATCCTAAATATTGGTCAAAATCAAACATAATTTGTAAGTGTCTTATTAAAAAATATTACGCAAAGATATAATAAAGAGCTGTGTTATACAATATCAAAATTAAAAATTATCAACAGCCTTTTTAACTAATCTAAATTAGGTTGTGGCGTCATTCGTAAATAAGGTTTCACTTCTTTATATCCTTTTGGAAATATACTTGGTATATCTTCTGTAGCAACTGCAGGCACAACTACACAATCATCACCGTTTTGCCAATTGGCTGGTGTTGCTACTTTATGATATGCCGTTAGTTGTAATGAATCAATAACACGCAACAATTCATCAAAATTTCTACCCGTTGACGCTGGATATGTTATAATAAGTTTTACTTTTTTATTATTATCAATTACAAAAACAGAGCGTACTGTAAGTTTACTATCTGCATTTGGGTGAATCATATCGTAAAGTTCTGAAACTTTCCTATCTTCATCAGCAATAATTGGAAAATTAACTGTTGTGTTTTGGGTTTCATTAATATCTTTAATCCATCCATGATGCGATTCCACACCATCAACACTTAGTGCTACAACTTTAACATTCCGTTTATTAAATTCATCTTTATATTTTGCTACCGTTCCTAATTCTGTAGTACAAACTGGAGTATAATCTGCTGGATGAGAAAACAAAATACCCCAACTATCGCCTAACCATTCGTGAAAATTAATAGTTCCTTCTGAAGATTGTGCTGTAAAATTTGGTGCTTCATCTCCTAATCTAATTGTTGCCATAATTGTATTTTTTTTAATTATATTTTATATCCTACTAAATTAGTAGATTTTAAATTAAATAAGCAAAAATATTCGTTATTTATATGTTAAAAAGAAGTTGTAAAAACTAACAAATATCATAATAATAACCAGACGAAAACAATTAACTTTGTGTCTTAAAATTAAATCATTATTACCATGAGTTACAGAATAGAAAAAGATACTATGGGCGAGGTAAAAGTACCTGCTGATAAACTTTGGGGAGCACAAACAGAACGCTCTAGAAATAACTTTAAAATTGGAGTTCCAGCTTCGATGCCACTAGAAATTGTTTACGGTTTTGCTTATCTTAAAAAAGCGGCAGCTTATACTAATTGTGAACTTGGAGTATTACCTATTGAAAAACGTGATTTAATAGCACAGGTTTGCGACGAAATTCTAGAAGGCAAACACGATGATCAATTTCCACTTGTTATTTGGCAAACAGGTTCTGGTACACAAAGCAACATGAATGTAAATGAAGTTATTGCAAATAGAGCGCATCAAATAGCTGGAAAAACTATTGGAGAAGGAGAAAAAACAATTCAGCCTAATGATGATGTTAATAAATCGCAATCATCGAACGATACCTTTCCTACAGGAATGCACATTGCAGCTTATAAAAAGGTTGTTGAAACCACTATTCCTGGTGTAAAACAATTGCGTGATACTTTAAGTAAAAAATCAGAAGCTTTTAAAAATGTTGTCAAAATTGGTAGAACTCATTTGATGGATGCTACACCACTAACACTTGGGCAAGAACTTTCTGGTTACGTTGCACAGCTAGACCATGGTATAAAAGCTTTAGAAAATACGTTACCGCATTTAAGCGAATTAGCTTTAGGAGGTACAGCAGTTGGCACTGGCTTAAACACACCAAAAGGTTATAGCAAACGTGTAGCAGAATTTATTGCAGAATTTACAAAATTACCTTTTGTAACTGCTCCAAATAAATTTGAAGCTTTGGCAGCGCATGATGCCATTGTTGAGACTCATGGTGCTTTAAAACAATTAGCGGTATCATTAAATAAAATAGCAAACGATATTAGGATGATGGCTTCTGGACCACGTTCTGGTATTGGAGAAATTATAATTCCAGCTAACGAACCAGGTAGTTCTATTATGCCAGGAAAAGTAAACCCAACACAATGTGAAGCTTTAACTATGGTTTGTGCGCAAGTAATGGGTAACGATGTGGCTATTAGCGTTGGTGGAATGCAAGGTCATTACGAATTAAATGTTTTTAAACCAGTTATGGCAGCAAATCTTTTACAATCTGCTCAGCTAATTGGAGATGCGTGTGTAAGTTTTGATATCAATTGTGCTGTTGGAATAGAACCAAACCATGAAATAATAACTAAATTATTGAATAACTCTTTAATGCTAGTTACGGCTTTAAATACCAAAATAGGCTATTATAAAGCAGCCGAAATTGCAAATACAGCTCATAAAAACGGAACGACATTAAAAGAAGAAGCCATTAATTTAGGTTACGTAACAGCCGAAGACTATGATGCTTGGGTTAAACCTGAAGATATGGTAGGGACTTTAAAATAAAACTTCATTAAATATATTATATAAAAAAACAGGTAGTTATACCTGTTTTTTTGGTTGGTTAGCTATTAATCCTTTGTATTTTACAATTAACAAAAGAAATCGAGTCAAATATATAATTTAACATATTCTTATTAATTAACATTTGTTAATTAGCTACTTATTTTTTTTCTTATTCTACTTAACTGTACTGAAGTTATTCCTAAATATGATGCAATATGATACTGAGAAATCAGCTTATCTACATCTGGTATTTGCTTTTTTAACTGAAGATAACGCTCTGTGGCATTTAACGATATAGAATCTATCAATCGCTTTTCGTACTTTATATATTGAAACTCTAAAATTTTTGTATATAATGTTTTTAGCTTTGAATTAGTTTCGCACAAACCCATTACTTTATAATAATCAATCTCATAAACTTTGCAATCTGTTAAAGTTTCAAAAACCAACGATGACGGCTTTCTTTTCATTAAAGCTGTTAAAGATGCTGCAAAACTTACTGGTAAATAAAAGCTTTTATTAAATTCTTTTCCCGATTCGGTTATCAAATAACAACGAACAATTCCAGAAACGATCATATATGCTTTTGAAGGCACATCATCTAATTTTACAATTTGAGTCCCAGCTTTTATTCTTTTAAATGTAGTTATTTTCTGAATTTCAGAAAAAGTGCCTTCTGATATGTCTGAAATAGAATTTAAAAAAGTAAAATTTTTATGCATATTTACTTATCATGATATTTAGTATAACCTAATATAATGCCTTCTACTCTATTAATAATTAGTTTATCTATAATTTGCAAATAAACTTGTTTATGTGTATTTATTATTTCAATAAAAAAACCTCAAGTATTAAACTTGAGGTTTTGCTCTTAAGTGTTATATAATATAGTTTACTTTAAGGTAAACTCTGAGCTAGAAACTAAATCTTTTTCGTTAAAAACGTTTACTGTATAACGTCCTTTTTCAAAACTTTCTTTTCCTTTAGATGCAACAAACTCGCAAATATTAAGGCTTCCGTTTTCGTAGTTAAACTTACTAATTATACTGTAGTTTAGTGTTTTCTCTCCAAACTGAACTTGCTCGTTAGAACCTAATGTATTGTTTTTAGGATCGATAACCTGTACGTATAATTCTTGATCTCCAGCTTGTACTAAAGCATTTTTAGCTACTGTAAAACATACTCTAATTTTATCTACTCTACTAGCTCTTTCAGTTGGAATTAATTTACCAGAGGTTCTTTCAATAACTCCAAATCCTTTTAGGCCTACAGTATTTAAAACTGCTGCATTTTCAACCACTTCTGCCAAAGCTGTATTTTGTACTAATAAAGAATCTGTAAACATAGTACGCTCTTCTAAACGCACTCTTGTACTATCTAAAGATGTTGCTAAGTATGAGTTTTCTACTCTTAACGAATCGTTCTGAGCTAACAATACATCCATTTCTTTTTGAAGTGAAGCATATTTTTGTTTGTATCTCCACAAGCTTTTTACGTTTGTTTCAGATATTTTTAATGAATCTATCAATCCTTGAATACGGGTTCTAGCTTCAATTAAATTATTATTTGCTACTTTATTTTCTCCAATAGCCTCGTCGTATTGTTTAGCCATGGCATTTAAATCATTCATCACTAACTGTTTTTGTTCAGTTAATTCCTTGTTATTTTTATCACTTTCACTTTTTAAATTGAAAGTGTAAAATAATGTTCCTAAAAATAAAACTAAAGCGATACCTAAAGCCACTTTTAATCCTGTACTAGTTTTGCTATTCTCCATAATTTTTACTTGTTTTAATTGTTTATGTTTTGTGTTACACTAAATTTTTAATACTCTAATTTTCTAACGTTTTAATAAATATTGATTAATTTTAATATTTCAAATTAAAGTTAATCATCACATGGATAAACTCGTTTTATTTAACAATACTACACGTAAAAAATTATTAAATAAACGCTCTGGCGAATCCAAATTTGGCGAACATGTTAGAATGTTACCCTGCATTTCCAATATATACGAACAACTTAAAAGTTTGGATGTTACACATATAATAATTGGTTTACCTGAAGATGTTGGTGTGTTTGCAAATCTAGGAAAATTGGGTGCTTCGCGCGCTTGGGAAGCTACTTTAAAAGTTTTGTTAAATATACAGAGTAACGCATTTACAAAGGCAAACACCGTTTTAATTTTAGGACATTTAGATTTTTCTGATGAATTATTAGAAATTTCAAAACTTAATCAAAATAAAAAAAACGATATTAAAAAAGCCAGAAAAATTGTGGAATGTATCGATGATTATGTAACACATATCATGCAATTAATAATTGCTTCTGGTAAAAAGGCCATCGTTATTGGCGGCGGACATAACAATGCTTATGGTAATATAAAAGGCACATCGTTGGCTTTAAATAAACCTATTAATGTAGTTAATTTTGATGCGCATTCAGATTTTAGACCAGAAGAAGGCAGACATAGTGGTAATGGATTTAGTTACGCTTTCGCGGAAGGTTTTCTTAAAAACTATTTTGTTTTTGGATTGCATGAAAATTATACCTCTGATGCGATTTTTAAATCTCTCAATGAAACTAAAACTATATATTACAATACGTTTGAAGATATAGAAATTAGAAATAAGATTAACTTTAATGATGAAATGCATCGCGCATTAAATCATATTCATAAAAAACCATTTGGCATTGAAATAGATTGTGATGCCATTGAAAATATACCAAGTAGTGCTATGACATCAAGTGGTTTTAGTGTTAACAAAACTAGACAATTTGTTAGTTTTTTTGCAAATCATAAGAATGCAACTTATTTACACATTTGTGAAGCTGCTCCAAAAAAGAAAACCTCAAATCAAATTGGAAAACTTATCACCTATTTAATTACAGATTTCATTAAAATTTAAAATATTTGCTCGTTTATGTTTTAATACATAATTTTACATAAGCACTTATATAAATACTATTGTTATGGATGCATTACGAGGGTACGGAGAATTAGGTTTAGGCTCTAGACTAAAAAGAGTGAGTGAATATATGATGAAAGAAACTCAATTAGTATACAATCATTTTAATATTGATTTCGACCCCTACCTATTTCCCATGTTTAAAATAATAGCAAATAAAGATGGTGTAACAAACTCAGAAATTCAACGCGCTTTACAATTTACACAACCAGCAATAACACAATCTATTAATAAACTAAGTGCCAAAGGATTAATCATTTATAAAGATGATAAATTAGATAAACGTAAAAAAATAATATATCCTTCAAATAAAGGAAATAAAACCTTAGAGAAATTAAAACCTATATGGAAGAGTATTGATAAAATAATAAAAGAATATACTTTAGAAAGCTCTTCATCTTTAATCGAGCATTTAAATATTCTAGAAAATAAGCTTAGTAAAAAAAGCTTTAGCACAACCATAATTAACGATATACAAATGAAAATATCTCAAGACATTGAAATTGTTTCTTTTGAAAACAGATATGCTAAAAATTTTTATAATTTAAATATTGAATGGTTACAAAGGTTCTTTCATGTAGAACCTTATGATGAAAGTATTTTAAGCAAACCAGAAACCTATATAATAAGCAAAGGTGGTCATATATTTTTTGCAAAACTAAACAATCAGATTGTTGGTACTGTTGCTTTAATGCCAATTGGAAATGAAGGTTTATTCGAACTAACAAAAATGGCTGTTTCTCCAGAACACAGAGGTTTTAAAATAGGGCAAAAACTAATGCAATATAGCATTGATTTTGCAAAATCAATGAATTTACCAAAGCTTATACTCTATTCTAACTCAGTTTTAGAAAACGCCATTTATATTTATAGAAAATATGGTTTTATTGAAATTCCTATAGAACCTAATAGTCCTTATAAACGTAGTGATATTAAAATGGAATTAGTTTTCTAACTTAATTTGGCAGTTTCTTAAAAAAAAGACCTGTTAGGTTTTTAAGCCTGACAGGTCAGAATT